>JACDFO010000017.1 GCA_013815785.1 Candidatus Saccharimonadota bacterium
TTTAGCTCTGAGTCTTCAATGAACCCCGGGATAATGATGTCTTTTTTATATTTATTATCTGCAAGTTTATTTTCCAGTTCATTAAAGTAGAACTCTTTCTTCCCTGCCAATACTAGTTGCAGATCCGGATGTTTTTCTTTTAATAACGTAAAAGCCTCAACCAACCGGTCAATGTTTTTATGAGGGAAAGGGCTGCCGACATGCATGATGTACGGTTTTTGTACACCTTTGAGTTGAGTAGGGTTAACTGGCAGCGGTGGCTCGCTAGCCTCTAGCGTAACGGTTATTTTGTCTTTGGCAAACGGATGGAGTTTGATTATATCCCCCTTCACGTATTCTGTCGGTGCGATTATAGCGCGGCTGGCCCGATGGCTGTGCCAAAACAATAGCCGATATCCGGCCATCCTTAAATAGTGAAGCGGTAGCGGCAACCGCCCTGCCCGCGTAAACCGCAGCATGGTGAGATCATGGGTTGTTGTTATGCGCTTGCCAAAGTAGAAGACAGGTTCTTGCGGCGTCATCCAAAAATGGACGAGATCAGGTTTGAGGTTGTTGAGAAAACGGGCAAATGTAAGCTGGTCAAGCGGATTAAATGAAAATTGCTTAAACTTGCATTCGGCAGCTGTAAAATTCTGGGAAGTTGGCTGCCAATTATCGCCAGGTTTTAGCAAGATCGTGTATCTTTTATCAGCATCTATTTGTTGGAGATGTTCAACCAGCCGGTCAATATATCGGCCACTGCTAGACTGCCTCCCCCGGGCATCTATAACTATATGCTTTGCCATAAGCTACAATTATAGGGTGGAAAAGATAAAAAGCATATCATTGTATATCTTTCTGGGGCTGCTTGCCTATATGCCGCTGCACATATTTATTTCAACCTGGATAGGATCAAGTTTTGGCGTATTGGCATTTGCCAAGATTGCCAAGGACGTAGTATTGCTAATAGGCTTCACGCTTGTGCTGTTATCTGCTTACTACATTGGTAAGCTTAACGCAGTAATACAAGACAAGCTTGTATGGGCAATAGCTGCTTATGGAGTTCTAACTGTCCTGTTAGCAATCATTAAACCAACGGATCAGGATGCTGAAATTCTTGGTCTGGTTTATAATTTACGTTTTTTACTGTTTTTTGTTTACGGACTAATACTTGCTCGGCTGTACGATAGTAACAATTTGTGGCAAAGAGCTATACGGGTAGTGTTGGGAGTGTCGGTTATTGTTATGGTATTTGGCATAATCCAGTACACCATACTGCCGGATACGGCGCTTACGCATGTTGGTTATTCCCGGGCTAACGGTGTGCTGCCGGTCTTTTTTATCGATGACAAGCCTGATTTGGAACGCGTAATGTCGACCATGCGTGACCCGAATTCCTTTGGATCTTATTTGGTGATAATACTTTCCTTTGCCCTAGCATATCTACTGGCTTATAAAAATAAATACCTGCGGCAGGTCACAGTAGGAATCCTAGCTTTAGGAATCCTATCTCTTTGGTTCTCGTTTTCGCGTAGCGCATGGATTGGTGCCCTGCTAGCCGCGATCATTGTGGGGGCAGTATCATTCAAAAAAAAGAAGGGGTTCAGGGTTAATAAAAAGCTACTAACCATAGGAGCGGGATGCGTGGCAGTAATGGTTCTAGCCGTATATCCGTTTAGAAATACATACTTGGTACAAAACGTTATATTTCATGCCGACGAAAGTACGACCTTAGAAGACCCTAATGAACTAAGACTACGATTTTATAAAGAATCACTGCGTGCCGGAGTGGAGACACCACTGGGGCATGGGCCTGGCACGGCCGGCCTGGCTTCGATTAGGAATACTCAAGAAGGGGTAGTATTAAACGAGAACTATTACTTACAGCTTTTGCACGAAACAGGCTTTATTGGGTTGTTGTTATTTCTAGTGATTGTGCTGATTGTTGCCCTGCGGCTTTATGGTAAGGCTGGTGTACATCCGGGCGCTACTGCCCTACTGGCTGCCTTCGCCGGCCTAGCGGTTACAAATTTCTTAGTACATATATGGTCAAATGAAGCCGTTGCATATACTTTCTGGGGGCTGGCAGGACTTAGCTTGTACCAACCCCAAGCACCTAGACTACTCTTTCGGAGAGCTCATGGGCAACATGATGCCCCACAAACCCCCGCTACGAGTATTTAAGCCCACACTATAATACAGGCCTATCCAAGGAGATAGGGTTAAGGCAAATCACGAAATTTATTAAGTAATTTTCTAGCTATTTCATCCCATGTTTCTAATCCTCGCAAATGAACTTTTGAACGATCCGCATAGTCTTTGTATGCTGCCCCGTCTTCTAGCAGGTATTGAACGGCGTTAGTAAGTGACAACGTATCATCTTTATCAAAGTAAACAACGCTGTCCCCGGCAACTTCATGAAATACTTCTATATCACTGCAAATCACTGGTTTTCCATAGCTCATGGCTTCTAGTATTGGCATGCCAAATCCTTCATATATAGAAGGCTGGATATAAAGTGTTGTTTTCTCAAATAGCAGAGCTCTCTCATCATCGCTAACATAACCGGTCATTATAATATTTAGGCCCGAACTTTGAAGTTCTTCGATCTTTTCTAGTATTTCCTGATCGTTCCAGCCTTTCCCTCCCGCCAGCACCAGTGCGTAATTTGATTTCAGTTTGTCTGAAAGTTGTTCGTAAGCGCTAAGTAGCGCGCCTATATTCTTTCTTGGTTCGATAGTGCCTATGAATAGAATGAACTTATCCGGGATATTAAATCTATCTATACTTCCGGTGGGAGATGGGGGATTAATTACAGGAGGTATTGGCGTAATATGCAACTTGTTTTCCGGAAGACCGAAATTTTCGATGATACGATTTTTGGTAAAGCCGGATATCGTTATAACCATATCTGCATTCCGCATTGTTCTGGGCACCCATTCTCTCAGGAAGTTCAGGTTTTTTGTTGAGATAAATTGGGGATAATCAATAAAACCAAGGTCATGAACAACAGCAATTTTTTTTGACTTAAAAAACGATGGCAAAATGACGTAGTTGCCAAATAAAAGTATATCCCCACGTGTTCTGGTGAATATTTCATAAGGTGGCTGAAAACCTAGTTTCCTGCAAAGCGACAGAATCTTACCAGGCATCACCCGGGATTGCACGTACCTGATGTTTTTACCAGTGGGTAAATCAGTAATATTCTTTTTGCCTAAGAAATTAAAATAATGTCCAACTAGCTTAATCTCATCACCGCCAGTTTCCGACAAGGACCTAATAAGCAAATCAACGTAATAACCAACGCCAGATTTTTTTCTAGCTAGCGAGTTTGCATCGAACAGAATTATCAGAGGTTTTTTACTCATACAGCGGCAGGAACCTTTCTCTAACAGCATTTTCAAATATGAAATTAGCTTCATAGACTTTCCGGCTGGCCTCGCCGTAAGCTTTTCTTAGGTCAGGGTTATCTGCCAGCTTCTCCATGGCTACGGCTAATGCCTGTGCGTCGTGGGCAGGAACTAGTAAGCCGTTTTTCTCATTGGTGACAAGTTCGGGATTGCCGCCGACATCGCAAGCAATAATGGGGAGGCCTAATTTGGCGGCTTCAATCAAAGAGATACTAAAACCTTCGTGATAGCTCGGGTGTACGAATACATCGCAAGCGGCCAGGTTCGATAAGGTGTCCGGCGGAAAGCCCCAGAAAACGATCCGCTTGTTACTAGACGCCATAGTCTCAAAGCGCTTCGCCTCAAGGCCTTCTCCAAATAGCCAAAGCCGTGATTCGGGGCGGCCCAATTGGGTAAAGGCTTCTATAAGTTCGCCAATGCCCTTGGCCGTTACCAGCCGTGAGGTCGCACCAAAGATTATGGCGTGTTTATCTTCTAATGCCCGCCTGGTTGGTGTTACTTTTGTGGACGGTACGCCCATATATGCGACACGGTAATTATCGGGCACCGTGCGGCCGAGACTCTCCTCGATATGCTTTAGCTCGTTCTTACTAACCAGGGCGACCGCGTAAGTTTGGCGGCTCAGCCAATACACGATTTTACCAATAGGATTTTTATACCATACCCTATGATTGGCATAGATATATTTTAAATCGGCATGATCGCTCCAAATTACACGCCTACCAAGCAAACGGCCGGCAATCGTGGCGGCGATAAAGTCATCCCGGCTTTGGGCATGGACAACATCAATATGGTTACGGATGACGAGGCTTAGGTACCAGAACACCAGAACTAGCTGCCAAGCAAAATAAATCGGTAGCAGAACAGTGTGCCAGCCACCCCAGTTTTGTCTGGAAAGCCACCAGCCGCGTTTATGCGCAATGTCTTGAGCACGAGCGTAGTCTAGTAGTTTTTTCGAGCGGGAAACGATGATTGCTGAGACGTTATTAGCAGCGAGCTCACTAGCGAGGTCAACAGGAAAGCGCTCGCCCCCGCCAAAATCAAACGGGTATGCATTTCGGATGATAAGGGCTTTCAGACGGTTTTGCTTCACTTTAGTATTGTATGGCGCTATGGGTTAGAAGGGCAAATTAGTGTAAAATACACTGAAGTGAAGGGCCTGCAACCAACGCAACATTACCGGTATTCTTTTATACTGCTGAGACAGCTGGTGATTACCGATTTCAAACTGCGCTACCAGGGCTCGGTACTCGGTTATGCGTGGTCGCTACTACGGCCACTGTTTTTATTTGTAATCCTGTACCTTGTTTTTGTGCAAGGGCTTAAAGTCGGCGGCACTATTCCGCATTTTCCCATTTATTTGCTTTTGGGTATTGTCCTTTGGAACTTTTTTGGTGAGATGACTAGCCAGAGCCTCAGCTCGATTGTTAACAGAGGTGATTTAATCAGGAAGATTCGGATTCCGCGCTGGATTATTGTCTTGTCCAGCAGCATTTCCGCCTTGATTAACCTGGGACTTAACTTGTTGGTTGTTGTGCTTTTCATGACTTTCAACGACGTGGAAATATCTAGGTCTGCCATATTTTTTCCGATTATACTGTTGGAAATTTATATCTTTGCCTTGGGGGTTTCATTATTTTTATCAGCTGCCTTTGTAAAGTTCCGGGATGTAAGCTATATCTGGGAGTTGATACTTCAGGCGGGATTCTATGCCACGCCCTTGCTTTACCCACTTGATATTGTGAAAAATGTTAGTATCCAGAAACTGATGCTGCTGAACCCCATGGCGCAAGCTATCCAGGATGCCCGCTCCATGCTGGTAACCAAAGAAACCATAACAATCGCTGAAGCGTACGATAGCCCCGCGGCCCGCTTGATAAGCCTGGGTATTATTGCCGTTGTCTTTATCGTTGGTATTTTGTACTTCAAGCGTGAAGCCAGGCATTTTGCGGAGAACCTATAGTTATGGATGAGCCAGCAATTATTGTCAGCGAAGTTAGCAAAGCTTTTAAACTACCGCACGAAAAACACGGGTCATTTAAAAGCCTGTTCGTAAACCTGTTCCGTGGCCGCAGAACCTATGAGCGCCAGCAGGTGCTCAAAAACGTGTCGTTTGAAATAAAAAAAGGTGAGTTCTTCGGTATTGTCGGGCGCAACGGAGGCGGCAAGAGTACCCTGCTCAAGCTGTTAGCCGGTATTTACACGCCAGACAGCGGCGCGGTTGTGGTAAATGGCAAATTAACGCCGTTTATTGAACTTGGAGTTGGATTCAATCCAGAATTAACAGGTAGGGAGAACGTATATCTGAATGGCGCATTACTGGGCTTTAGTCGCAAAGAAATGGAAGCGATGTATTCGGACATAGTTGAATTCGCAGAGATTGATAAGTTTATGGATCAAAAACTGAAGAATTATTCTTCCGGCATGCAGGTGCGATTAGCTTTTTCTATAGCGATAAGAGCAAAGACAGACATATTACTCATCGACGAAGTGCTTGCGGTAGGAGATGCTGGTTTCCAGGCGAAATGCTTCAATTACTTTCGCCGCTTAAAGAGCGAGAAACAAACCGTTGTGTTTGTTTCTCATGATATGGAGAGTGTTCAACGATTTTGTGATCGCGCGTTGCTTATTGATAAAGGAGATATAAAGATAGCCGGCGACCCTCGTGTTGTAGCGGCACAGTATTCGTTAAACTCGGCTCCTAGTTCATCGAATGAAGAAAAAGCAATCATTGGGAGTTCGGCAAAGGAATTCGAGATCCAGAAAGTCACTATAGATAAACAATCAAAATCACTTACCCCAAAAGACACGGTTAGATTCACGATACATTATCGTATTAAGCAGAAACTAGCCTATGATATTGGGATTTCTATTATGAAAGGTGGGATATCTCTTCACGAGCGGAATACAAAGGACATTAAACTCCCAGTGAGTAAGGGAGAACACCATCTAGTATGGGAAGCTGAGGCTGCTTTGCTTAGCAAAGGTCTTTATATAATTAATGTGACCGCCTTTAATAACGATTTCAAGCCGATCGCACTTATAGTTGATGCGGAAAGTTTTTTTGTCGAGCATGCTGATCCCACAATTGGCGGTCTTGTTAATATGGGAAGTAAATGGAGTATTGGTAAATGAATAAGCCTACTAAGACTATAAAGTTACATCTTGCGTGCGGAACAAACATTGTTTTGGGAAAGGGATGGACAAATATTGATCTAGATACTCGCAATAATAGGAATATTAAAAAACACGATTTAAGTAAGCCGCTTCCGTACAAAGATAATTCAGTTGACATGATTTTTCACGAGCATTTTATTGAACATTTACCAAAATATGATGGTCAGGCATTTCTGCGTGAGTGCTACCGAGTATTGAAGTCGGGTGGCGTGATGCGAGTTGGCTGGCCGGACACTGCACGGCTAATTCGAGCATATACATTCCGAGATAGAAAGTATTTTGACTATATCTCAAAGAATGTTGATGGGGAAGTAAATTCCAAGAGCTGGGACGAGCTGGTAGTTGACTTTTTTTATTCATGGGAGCATAGGTACGGTTATACTCGCAAACACCTAAAGAGTGTCCTAGGGGACATTAGTTTTTATAAAATAAGATATAAAAAGCGTATGCAATCTGACCATGGATTTGATATTGACCTAAGAGATGATCCCGCTACAACTTACATTGAAGTCGTGAAACCATGAAACAAAAGCTACCTTTTATAAAACCATTCTTTCCTTCCTCTTCTGAGTTAGCCGAAGACTTAGAAAGAATCCACAAAAATAACTACTATACAAATAACGGACCCATATACTTTGAGTTTAAAGAAGCGGTTGAAAAGTATTTGGGGCAGGGCGTACATGCAGTAGTTCTCAATAATGCCACAACTGCTTTATTACTTGCGATCAAAGCCATTTGCGAACCACCTTATAGCAAAAAATATATAGCGTTACCCTCATTTACATTTCCTGCCGGACCACTAGCAGTGGACTGGTGCGGCTACGAGCCGATATTTTTTGATGTCGAAAAAAGTAGCGCTCAGCCAAGCATCGACAGCTTCAACAATCTTCATGCTAAATACGATAAACAGCTAGCAGGAATACTTATAGTAAATAATTTTGGAATCGGTAACGCTGAGATAACTAAGTGGGAAGAGCTTAGTAGAAGATACAAACTACCTCTGATCATTGATTCTGCCCCCGGATTTGGCTCGGTTTATCCTGACGGTACGCTACTAGGTGCTCATGGTAATTGCGAAATATTCTCATTACATGCAACAAAGCCATTTGGAATCGGTGAGGGTGGTTTGGTAACTACTAGGGATGCAGACCTAGCTAGTCGTATAGAATCACTCAAGAACTTTGGATTCGACCAAGACAAGCTCACGACAACACAGGGTATGAATGGAAAAATTACGGAATTTGATTGCGCTATTGGACTACGGATTTTAAGAGATTTTGACTCGGTATTAAATAAGAGAAGACTGGTGTATAGGCGATATGAGGAAAATCTAAAAAATGCTGATGTTGCTTTCTTGCCCCATGCTGCATCTGCTTCTATCCAGTTTGCGACGATCGTAATAAATTCTTACGCAAGAAACTTAGTACTAAATAAGCTGTCTGATGGTGGAATAGAAGCGCGAACCTATTACGCGCCAGCTGTACATAAACACCCTTATTTCAGGAATAATCTAAGAACTGAACTATTGAACACCGAAGAGTTTTCAGAGCAAGTAATTTCATTACCGGTACATTATGACCTTAGTTTTGATAAGGTAGACGAGATCTGCTCGATTATAAGGAGTTGTTTGTGAGCTACACGAAAGTATTAGTTGTTTCTGACAATGAGCGCATAGTAAATTTTTTTATCGATATATTAAATGCTCAGCCAAATTTAAGGAAGATTAGACACTTACGTTTTGTCTGTGGTCCAGAAGATACAAAACTTATAGGTAAGAAGTTCGGAGATTTCATCATTGAGGGTATGGATATAAAAGAAGATTACGAAGAAATTATTCGTGACTATGACTTGGTAATATCAGCACATTGCAAACAAATTTTTCCGGCAAAGTTAACTACGAGTACCAAGTGTATAAATATTCACCCAGGTCTAAACCCATTTAATCGTGGGTGGTATCCGCAGGTATTTTCAATACTAAACGGGCTACCTCTTGGGGCTACCATTCACGAAATAGATCCAGAGATTGATCATGGTGCGATTATTGACCAGATTGAAGTTGCAGTCGATTCATGGGACACATCCCTAGATGCCTATAATAAAGTTCAAGATGCAGAGCGAGAACTGATTGAGCGTTCCATCGAGAGTATATTGAACGGAACATACAATACCTTGCAACCACGCGAGGAAGGTAATTTGAATTTGAAGAAAGATTTCGAAGCCCTAAGAGAAATTAATTTGGATGAAGCTGTTACTTTTGGTCAAGCGATCGACCGTCTAAGAGCTCTGTCTCACGGCGAGTTTAAGAATGCTTATTTTTATGATAAAAACACAAACCAAAAGATATACATTAGCGTTAGACTAGAGCGTGAAAAATGAGCAGCAAGCCACTAGTCAGTATTGTATCTGTAACTTACAACCAAGAAAAATATGTTAAGGCTGCGCTTGACAGCTTTCTGATGCAGCAAGTTAATTTTGCTTTCGAGATTATTATTGCCGATGATTGTTCTGCTGACAAAACCCCCGACATTATAAGAGAGTATGCAGAAAAAAACCCTGATATCATCAAGCCAATATTAAGAAAGCATAACCTAGGGGTAGCAGGAAACTTTTTAGCCACTCTCAAAGAAGCAAGGGGCAAATATATCGCACTTTGTGAAGGCGATGATTTTTGGACAGATGCCTCTAAGCTGCAGAAGCAGGTGGATTTTCTGGAAAGTAACCCTGACTATTCCATTTGTTTCCATCCTGTACGCGTAATGTTTGAAAATAATGAGCACAAAGAATCTACATGGCCCAATATAAAAGACTATTCAAAAATAACAATCAAGGAACTACTCAAGGAGAATTTTATCCCAACTAATTCAGTTTTGTACCGTAGACAAAAATATGATTCTCTGTCAGTGGATGTGATGCCGATAGATTGGTATTTACACGCCTATCATGCACAGTTTGGAAAGATTGGCTTTATAAACAATACTATGTCAACCTACCGGCGTCATGATGGAGGTATATGGTGGAACTCACATGATGATAAGGATAAATTATGGAGAGCCCAAGGCTCGGCACATGCCAATATGTACGTGGAGCTACTCAAGCTTTATGATAAGGATGAAGAAAAGAAAATTATATACGAGGGTCTTAACGGGACCCTCAGCAGCCTAGTGAGTGTAGATAAAAGGTTTGGCGACCATCTAATTCAAGAAGCGCTCAATAAATATCCTGATGCAGTAGAGCCATTTATCATTTACCAATACGAGATTATTAAAGACCAACAGCAGCGTATTGAAGCAGGCAAGCAGGAAGAGGAGCGACTTAATCAGGCTATTATTGGTTTGCGGGGTGAGATTTTTAAACTCAGGGATGAATTGCATACCCTTAAGAATTCTCGCGTCATCGGTAAAATTATCAAATTTAGGGAGAAACTGGGGATCCAGCTACCAAGAGTTAAGCACTTGCCCACAACTGTTCCTCGTAGATTCAAAGGGAGTATTTCAAGATTCCTGCCCGAGCTGCTAAAAATAGTTTTAAGAAAAATTCGTAGCTTACTTGTACGCATAAAAGGGAAAATTTCCTACGGAATCCAGAAGCAAGAAGTGAAATATATAACTGTTGCTAATAAGCCTGTAGATAAGCAGTTGCCGTTAGTAAGTGTTATCATACCGTATTACAATCGGGGCGACACTATTGATGACACACTTGCGTCACTTGACGCACAAACGTTTAAAAATGTCGAAATTATTATTATTGATGATGGCTCTACTGATCCCGTGAGCTCACAAAAACTAAAGGACTTGGAACAGTCTGGGCTCGAGGCAAGCTTTATTCACCAAGAAAATCAAGGCGTCGCAGCAGCCAGGAACACTGGTGTGAGCCGAGCAAAAGGCCGTTACGTTGTATGTCTGGATTCAGACGATATGCTAGACACGACGTTTATAGAAAAATGTACGATGATGCTCGAAACATCACCCGATGTTTCGTTAGTTACAACGCAAATGGAAATTTTTGGCGTGTTAGCAGAACCATTCAATCATGCCTCATATGACGCTCTAGAACTGTATTCGAATAATATGGTGATTACTGCCGCAGAATTTACCAAAAAAGCCTGGGAAGCTTGCGGTGGCTATAAATCAAAGATTGGTTACGAAGATTGGGAGTACTGGCTTAACTTGGCTGAGCATAAATTTTGGGGTAAGTCGCTTCCCGAACCCCTGTTTCGGTACAGGACCTCTATGCAATCTCGCTACATCGAAGATAAAGACATCCACTGGAATAATGTCAAAGTCATCCATTCCCTGCACGCGGGCTATAAAAAGATTATCAAAAAATTGCGCGCAGAACATCAAGGTATTACGCATTTAACTGACCCAGACACAGCGTTTACTAATATGAGCCAGCCGGGGCAGTTCCAAGCAAGTGACGCGGATAAGAACAATGTCTTGATAACCGTACCCTGGATGACATTTGGCGGGGCTGAAACGCTTATTTATAATTACTGCCGCGAAGTAAAGGATAAGTTCAATCTTTCTTTTGTAACTGGCCTGAAGTCCGACAATGAATGGGAGTATAAGTTCCGTGAGATAACGTCAAATATCTACCACTTAGCAAACCTGTTTGAAGATGAACGGCTTTATATTGAATTCATCTCCAATTACATCAAGACCAGGCACATCAACGTGCTTCACGTTATACATAATGGTTTTACATTTGAAATGTTGCCAGTGCTAAAAGAACGGCATCCAGAACTAAAAATAGTAGTAACGCTTTTTAATGATCGGGTAGAATATTTTGAACAGTCGGTAAAATTTGGCCAGTATATTGATGTGTTTACTTCAGATAATGAAAAAGTTACCGCGCACTATAGGCAAGATCTGGGAGATGACCCGAGCACTGTAGTCATACCAAATGGTATTAATTGCTATGATGAGTTTAACCCCGATTTATATGATCGTACTAGTGAAAGGCTTAAGTTAGGCCTTGCCGACAATGACATGGGTGTCTTCTTTGTTGGCAGGCTGTCGGTAGAGAAGAACCCGAATATATTTCTTGACGCTGCTAAGCAGGTGCTGGTTGATCATGAACGAAAGCATGTGAAATTTTTTGTTATAGGTGATGGCCCAATGCGGCCAGAAGTTGAGAAGCAAATTAAAGAAATTGACAGCAAGCAAGTTGTTTACCTTGGCTACCAGTCGGAGGTGGCGAGTTACTTTAGCGCAGCTGATATATTTGTGTTGCCGTCCTCGATAGAGGGCTTTCCGTTATCAATACTCGAAGCCATGGCAATGAAAGTGGTGGTTGTTGCCTCTGATGTAGGTGCCATAGCCGAAGTGATAGAGGATGGCGTAGCTGGCTTTGTGGTTCCACCTGCCTCGGTTGAGCGTATCGTTGGAGCAATCGAGATGCTGTGTGATAACCCTAAAAAACGTGAAGCTATCAAGTTGACCAGTCGCAAGAAAGTAGAAACTAAATACTCAAACAGACTCCTTGGAGCAAACTATCAGAAGCTCTATAATGAGCTATCAGAATGAGAGTATTAGTACTGGGTTCGGATGGCTTCTTTGGCCGGAATATAGTAGCAGCCTTGGCCGGTTCCCACGAGGTAATTAAAGGTACGCGAAGACCTGATGTTAGTGAAGGCCAGCATTACATTGAGCTTTCCAAGCCGGATAACATTGTTGCTGCCCTGAACGAGCTTCAACCCGACGCAATCGTTAATAATGCTGGAGTGGTTGAAAACAGCGATAAGGCACTGATGAACCCGGTAATGACGACCAATCTCTTAGAAGCGGTTGTAAAAATCGGCTTGCAGCCAAAACGGATTATTATCTACGGTTCAGCAGCCGAATATGGGATTGTTACCGAGAAGGATATCCCAGTCAAAGAAGATACACCCCTTAATCCCTTTACTACCTATGGCAAGAGCAAAGTTCAAGAAACGGCCGCCAGCCTCAAGTTTCGCAAGGTGTATAACTTGCCGGTTACCATCGCCCGTATTTTCAATCCAATAGGAGTTGGAATGGGGCCGCGATTTTTAATCTCTGGCGTCTTGCGGCAGTTCCATGGGATCAAAGCCGGCACCCGCGAAGCTATCGAAGTCAGCCGGCTTGATGCCAAACGTGACTATTGCCATATCCTGGACGCAGCACAGGCGGTTAAGCTGCTGATCGAAGGACAGCCAAAGGAAGCCATCTATAATATTTCTTCAGGTGTTAGCACAAGCAATGGCGAAATCATTGAACTGATTTTAGCGTATAGTAAGCTTGAGCAGCGGCCCGACATTATTGAAACGGCCCCCGAACCGGAACCATTACTGGCTACCCAGGCCGATATCAGCCGCATACGCGAAGAGTTTGGCTGGGAGACTAAGCGCAGCGTAGAAGAAACAGTACAGGAGATTATTGATGCAGAAAAGCAGTAACAAAATACGGATTCTTATTGTAGGTGCCGGTAAGGCTGGCGAGCTGATCCTTCAAGGCGTAATTAAAAACAAAGAAACGGCGTTCAAAGTTGTGGGTTTTATTGATGATGACAAAAGCAAACTGGGCAAGGTTATAAAGGGTGTAGAAGTACTCGGGAGTGTCATTGATTTACGTGATATTATCACTCAGACCAAAGCGCAGGAACTATTCATCGCGATTCCATCAGAGAGAGGAAAAGTAATCCGAAGTATTGTAGAGAACACGACCGGAACAAAAGTCGTATATAAGATACTTCCTCGTTTATCTGAAGTGTTGATGCAAGACTTTGACGAAGACTACATAAAGTACATCCGAAGAGTAAGGGCAGAAGACTTGCTGGGTGGCGAAATTCTTAAATCAGACCAGCGAGAGATTACAAAGTACACAAAAGGACAAACTATACTTATCACGGGTGCCGCTGGTTCTATCGGCTCAGAACTTAGCCGCCAACTTGCTGCTCACGAGGCAGATAAGATTATTTTCTACGATTGGTGGGAGAATGGAATTTTCGACTTACGCAATCAGTTGCTAGAAGATTATCCAAACGGTAACTTTGAGTACATTATTGGGGATATCAAGGACCGCAAAAAGCTAAACTTGGTAATGGGAAAATTTAAGCCAACAACCCTGTTTCACGCTGCCGCCTATAAGCACGTTCCACTCATGGAGGACAACCCTTCTGAATCAATTAAAAATAATATCATAGGAACCAAAAACGCAGCTGAGCTTGCTATAAGCCATGGTGTCAAGAAATTCATACTGGTCTCTACCGATAAAGCTGTAAACCCCACTAATATCATGGGGGCAACAAAAAGAGCTGCTGAAAAAGTCATTCATATTTTGGCGGAGAGCCAGTCAGAAACAATGCTGTGTGCAGTAAGGTTTGGGAATGTAATAAATAGCAATGGCAGCGCGATCCCTACCTTTGAAAAGCAAATAGAAAATGGTGGCCCCGTGAGTGTAACCCACAAGGATATTACGCGTTTTTTTATGACAATTCCAGAAGCAGTTCATCTGATTCTGCAGTCATGGGTTATGGGCAATAACAACGATCTATTCGTACTTGATATGGGCGAAGCTATAAAAATATATGATCTTGCCAAATTACTTATTGGCTTGCAGGGCTACGAACCTGAAAAAGATATAAAGATAAAAATTATTGGTTTGCGTCCTGGCGAAAAATTGTACGAAGAGGTGCTTATGAGCGAAGAGGAAACTTCCTCAACTCCTGTAAAGAAAATATTTAGAACCCAGAACTACATGAACTTTGATAAGCTTGCCTTTATGCTTAATCTCAACCTCCTAGTTGAGTCACTAGAAGACGAAGGCCTAAATACTCAATTTTTAAAGAACCGTTTGAAAAACATGATTTCAACCTATAAACCGACTAGCAATAATTGAAGCAATTGCCCTAAAAACTAAATACTCCCAGCTAACCAGACGCCCCTCTATATTTAAGCAAAAACTAAGCATTACTAGATTGACGCTTGGACGATTTGTATATACTATTAGTTAGTGCCATATTTTTTACTCATGATTAATGTAATAATAATGGCCTCTGGTCAATTGTTTTTTAAACGGTCAGCTGATTTTATTAATTTGAATCCAGATCTACGTTTTCCGATGTACTATATAGTAAATCCTTGGTTTTATATTGCCATTTCTTTGTTTGCTATATCGACATTTGTCTGGACGCAAGTTCTAACAAAAATACCACTATCTGTTGCATACCCTATAGTAAGCTCCGCATATATATTGACAGTACTGGGGGCGGCTTTCTTTTTTCATGAACAGATAAGTTTCCTCAGTATATTGGGGGTTTTCTTTATAATGACTGGCATTACCCTGACGGTGCTCCGATAAGTTATTTGCTATAGCCTCTGAAAGAAAAAGTAATTATAAACCAGATCATTTTCATACCAAGAATGAAGGCCTTTTTAAAATCACCCGTATAGCTTGATTCACCAACTCTCGCCTGATATTTAATGGGTATTTGGACAAAAGGGATGTCAAAGTGTTTGGTTAACAGCATCATCTCGGGACCAAAAAAGCCCGATTTTATTCTAAAACTACTCTGTATTTTTTTCAGCGCTGGTTTTTTTATTAATCGAAATGTACACCCTACATCACTAAGGCTGTTTGTCCGATAAAGTAATTGCATCATTTTCGCAACAAACCAATTCCCAACTTTCAGGAAATGGCCCATATTAGCGCCCTTGCCAATAAAATTTTTTACTGTTCGAGAACCGTATACAACATCAACAGCATCTATATAGGATAAAAATTTATATACATCTTCTGCGACAAAGGTGTCGTCGGGTTCACACACAAAAATAAGGTCTCCGGTGGCTTCTTTGTACCCTCTCTGGATAGCTGCACCATACCCTGGGTCGCTTTCGAATATTTCGATTGCAGACGTCCCAGCCACTTGCTGGGAGGTACCAGCCACTGCATTGTTATTGATAACGACAATCTCATCAATGATTCCCAGAGCCTCAAAGTCTTTAATGACTTTTTGAATGGAATCCTTTTCGTTATACGTTGGTAGAATTACTGAGATTCTTTGTTTCTTGATCATTTTTGCAATTGAAAAATTAATAGCATCTGGCCGCCCATGGGCTTAAACGGGCTGTGCAAATACAGTTTAGTTAGGTAATAGCTCTTGGGCAATCTTGACTTGAGGGTTAGTGGAAGGAACTTAGGCATTACTTTAACTGGCTTAAAGCCATATTCCTGCATAAGATCGGCCAGCGACACATGGGTAAATATAGTTTTGTGGGTGTAGTCGTCGAAATAGCTTTTGTAGGCATAGCGAAAATTTGGGCCGATTAGAATAAGGGTGCCGCCATCCTGCATACTTCTTTTTATACCCTTCATGGTCTTATCTATATCTGTTCTATCTAAATGCTCAAATAGGTTACTAGAAAAAACTGTATCCAACGTATTTGCGGTAATATCTTCAAGCGAGGTTGATGCTTTGTTTATAAAATTAACATCTTTGTTTATGTAGTCTTTCACGTCTGGGCCTAAATCAAGGCCGTATTTTTTCTTCGCGTGAATCTGGTTAATAAAGTCGCCGTAACCGCAACCTAAATCTAATACGGTTTTATTGATACCAACATAAGGCTGTAAATATTTAGTAATTGCTCGCCAAACTTTTAAACGACCGGGGTCAAATTTAAATCTTGTCTTGTGATAATTCTTATCATTGTTTGCCATGTGCTAACTCATTCCTTTGATTTATAAATAACAAAATTACCAAATTCTTTTTCCCGTACAGCATTTGTGTCAAGTATTTGCTTTATGTTGGGGTGGGCGTCTATATTGTCTTGTCCTATTCCAGTGGTCACAACATAGTACCTGACCTTACTACTCTTAAGCATGTTTATCAAGTCATTCTCAAGTGACTGGTCAAAGTAATACCCATAACTTTCATAATATTTGTTATTAACATAATAGCCAACATCTTTCATTGACCAAATGGTCTCGTTAGGATCAGTATTTGACCTAAGGTAAGCTGTAGTTTGGTCTAGTCCGGCCTGACCGTATTCGTACTTGGTTGGGTAAGGTGCTGTCGCCTGAATCCTACTAATGCTAAGCTGAAAGCCAATACAAAAGAATATATATAGAACAAACATACTCGCTGCTACACGGCGGGTATTTATTTTTAACAATACATAAGACACAACTACTATAAGAATCAGGAATGCCAGATGCCCAAAGGGTTTACGGTTCAAAAACATTGAGTCTCCCCAAAATATTTTTTCTACTACAAAGCCAATAGCCGTAGCGATAAACGCATATAACAAATTTATTTTCGTGTCTCGAATATATCGATCATAAAATAACGCAATTGTTAGTATCAATATACCGAAGACTGGGAATGGGTATTTAAAAAAGCCGCCAAACGGTGCTATCAAAGCAATATAAAAAATAGCTACAAGTAGACTCATTAAAACCAACAGTTTCTTGATTTTGGTTTTTTCACTCTTGTCTTTATCAAGCATGACACCAATAAAGGAGACTCCGAAAAGCCCGACGACAGGTAAGGTTGGCCAATATACGAAGTTTCGTGCATATTCTAGATTGTTTAGAACACTTACCAAGAGGCTATCAGAACTCGTACCTTTGGAAAAAGAATCCAACAGAAAATGATACGTGTACGTTGTAGATAAATTAAGCAGTTTGCAATATACAAAGTAGGTAATTATAAACCCAAAAAACCCGACTAACGTTACTTTTAGGGTAAATACTATGCTTTTTTTATAATCCTTAGATGTAATAAAGGCCAGGCACGCCAAAAAGGGTGGGATAATCAGTGGAGTAGTCAGCTTCGACCAGAGTGCCAGTCCAAAAAGAGAGCCTAAAATCAATCCAACCTTGTTGCTCATATCTTTCTTTTGAAGTAAATATCTCAAAGAAAAGTAGATGAAAAGCAAAATAACCACTGGCAACACCGTGGAGTCGATGTCTGGCAAAGTGGTGTTTGCAATTGTATAGGGGTTGAGTAGGTATAACCCCAACAATAATGCCTCGGCAGTTTCGTTCTTTTTTATGAGTCGCCTAAGGATAAGAATCAATAAATACGCCGAAATAAGTGTACATATAATTCAAAAAAATCTAACTGATGTTTCACTATAACCGAAAGCCTTAATAAATATCGCAAGAGAATTAATATATAGAGTAGGATGATATGTCCCTACGTGAACTGGGGATACCTCTCCGCGGTAATATACAGGCTTGGCCGTCTGGCTTGTTGCATGTGAAACAATAGGGAAATCGATTTCATCCAAGACAAAGCTTTTGCCTGCCTGTACGGCAACAAGTATGACAAACACACAAACTATAAATACTTGTACATATTTATTTAGCGATGTTTTTTTTATGTCTAAAAACTTCAAAATTTCCCCAGCTTTAATGCTTCTACGATAGTAACATTGTATCTTTTTTCAATCTTATATTAAAGCGGAAGACTATGGTGCACGACTAACAATCGTACTGCCCCAATTGTTATATTGGATATAATTACCTTGATGTAGTATCCCAATCCAATAATAATGCGTCCCAACGTCTGTAATAATGCGCGATCCCGTAAATGTTTTTGTTTCTCCTGCGTTGAAATGAATTGGACCTTGCCAGCCAATATCTCTATTTTGTCCGTTAAAGGTACCAAGGCGTCCTACAACTCCCACCGCATCAACGTCTATAGGAACAGGGAGGTTATTGGTTATTTTGAATTCAGTAACATTTAGATTTTCCCCTTGTACAGGAGCCGTGTTGGAGAACGTCATACCAGTTACTGAGAAG
>JACDFO010000018.1 GCA_013815785.1 Candidatus Saccharimonadota bacterium
ATCGATGGTCGTAAGGGTAATACCGAGGTGGTGCTAGTGCTCGGTGCCAATGAGAATAAACAGATTATAAAACTGCCAATGCGCGTCATTCCTGATGCCGAAACCATCGATACTATAGGATTGTTGGTGGGTGCAAATAACGTTAAATTACACTGATAGTTTATGGCAGATGTCTGAAGGCAAGTGTTATTTGGCAAAATTGTATTAGCGTATAAAGCCAACAGTTTGACTGAGTGTGATACCGAGAACCAGTAGGCCAATTAGCGTGCTGTCGAGTAGCGGGTGGTGGATTACGAATCGTTCGCTATCACGAAGTAGATGGCGCACAGCAAGTCCGTGTTTCATAAGTATTGCCGCTAAGGCTAGCCCTATGACCACTGCGACGCCAAGCCCAGCCCAAGGTACTTGGCCTTTTGTGATGGACTCCACTCTGGATACAGGTACAGTGATTGGTTCAAGCCCAGCTGTCTCGGTGCTAAAAGCGGGTGTCGTAGATTGCGGAATATTCTCTGTCAGTGTTGCCTGAGCGGGCGCAGGTTCTAGCGGTTGTTCTACCGCTGGTGCGGGTGCAGTTTGGGCAGTCGGCTGTGCTGCAGCTGGTTGTGCTGTAGGTGCCGTCGGCTGGCTTGTAGAAGCCAGTGTCTGAGGTTTACCGTACATCGCAACAACAACTGTCTCTGGCCCTGAGCCATTATATGCCTCTGAATTTGCAAACCCAAATCCCACCTCGCTAAATGCACTATCAAGCATATTCGCTTTGTGAGTCGGACTATTCATCCATCCCGTAACCGTCGAGGAACTGTCATTGAAGCCATACGCAAGATTTTCCCCAGCTTTTAGATACTTATAGCCCGCATTGTTCACAAAAACCCAGGGCTCCTGCCCGTCAGGCGTATTATGAGACCAATAATTACGAGCTACCATGTCATTGGCTTTAGCCTGCGCAGCACTGTTAAGCTGCTGGTTTAATGCCAACGATGCTTGGCCATTGCTAGCCCGTTCGCTGTTTGTAGATTGGAGTAAGCCACCCTGGCTCACGTTGGTCGCATAGGCAAGCGTGGCGGTTTTTGGCGACCATCCGCTTAGCAAGACACTGGCTATGATAGATATAACTAGCGGCAAATAGGGAAGATACACATGATGAAATTGCTTAGAGCGCTTCTGGTGATGCCCGTAACGTTTACGAACATGGGGGTGTTGAGATGCTTTTTTTGTTTTCATTATTTACAATTATCTAACCATAAGTGCAATATTTTTGCAACATCAGCCGTATTTGAATTGGTACAAAGCCATCGCAGCTGCCTGTACTACGTTGAATGATTCTTTTTTTCCAGCCATGGGAATTTCTAGCACAACCGCACATTGCTTTAAGACGTCCGCTTCCATGCCTTCTACTTCTCGCCCTAAAATGAGTGCGATTTTATCCGACGGATTAAATGTCGGTAATGCGACCGAGTTATTCGTCTGCTCTAAGGCGGCAATTTGATAACCCTCTGACTTTAATGAATTTATTACGTTACTGATATTTTCATCATAAACCCAGTCAACTAGCTTTTCAGCACCTAATGCAGTCTTATGAATTTGAAAATCCAGTTTATTCGCCATGTGTGGCATTCGAGTGTCATCGGACCGTAACGGGTAAGGCGTATAGCCTGTGAGAAACACTTTATTTATTCCCAAACCCTCAGCGGTTCGGAGCAAAGAGCCTACATTGTGACAGCTCCTTAAGTTATGTGCGATCAAAATAATACTTTGCATATAACAAATTCTAATACGGAATTCTTGTTTTAACCATGAGCGTTTATAATAAGGCTTAAATGAGCCAAGATGCCAGATATGACGAAGAACAGGCTACACAGCGACGTGCGCAGATATTAAATCTGCAATATGCCGATACCTCGGGACCGAATAAACCGATATTTAAGAATCTATTAACAACCCAGGAATTGTATGATTTAAAAATTATACCTCTTTATGCCGACGATCATGCCATTAGCTTCGGCGTCACTAATAGTACGTCGCAGGCAGTGATGAATAGTATACGTCAGCGTTTCCAAGATCAACGGCTGACATTTTCTCTGATTTCAGACGTCGGCTACCGCGAGTATATGAAGCTGTATAATCCACCAAAAGAGGTTATATATCAAGATATCTCATTAAATAGTGCAGGTACGGAAAATTTGGTTCAGCAAGTATCGGCAACTCTTGAGCAGGTGCGTGCGGATGATATGTTGGCATACTTAGTTCAGCAGGCACATAAATTAGCTGCTTCTGATATTCATTTGGAAACTCAAGTAAGTCATGTCCGTGTTCGCTTCCGAATTGATGGTGTGCTGCACCCTATTGCCCATCTTTCACCACAGAAATATCGTGTGCTTATATCTGCTATCGCTAGTGCCGGGAATATTTCCACTTCTTCCCCAGACGCACAACAGGGGCATATTTCGCAAAAAGTCAGCATGGCTGATGGCGGTGAAGTCGCGGTGAATCTTCGTCTCGAAAGTGTACCAACTATTAATGGTATGGATATGGTCATGCGTTTGTTTAATATGAACCAAGAAATGTACAACCTCGATCGATTGGGTTTGTCGCAGCTCGAGAGGCATGTCGTCGATGATATCATTGCTAAACCGAGCGGTCTGGTGCTTGTAGTTGGGCCGACCGGCTCTGGTAAAACAACAACTCTTTATTCAATGCTAAATTCGCTTAACAATCCTGAGCGCAAAATTATAACTATCGAGGATCCGGTTGAGTACCAATTTCAAGGTATTACTCAAATATCAGTTACTAGTAAAACGGCTCAAGAAACCAATTTTGCGGAGCGTTTGCGCGCGGTATTACGGCTTGATCCTGATATTGTCATGGTTGGTGAGATTCGAGACATGGACACCGCTAAAACGGCACTTCAAGCTGCATTAACGGGCCATTTAGTACTTTCTACGTTCCATGCCTCGAGCGCAGCAGCAGCGCTTACACGAATGATGGACGTAATTGGCCAGAATCCATTGTTTGTGTCTGCAATACGATTGGTTATGGCTCAGCGCTTAGTGCGTAAGCTTGACGATGAGATTAAACAACCATTCCAGCCAGACGAGGTTACACTCCAAATTATTCAAAAAGTACTCGATACTCTACCGCAAGGTGTTGATAGACCGCAGGATTTGCGCAGCCTGCAGTTTTACCAGCCTGGTAGTTCCGCGGAGAATCCTTATGGCTTTAAAGGGCAGATTGCACTGCGCGAGCAGTTCTTAATGTCCGGGAAAATCAGGGAGCTATTAGAACAAGGAAATATGCGCTTGTCAGCTCAGACAATCGAAGAGGCTGCTGTACAAAGTGGCATGCGAACTATGCTGCAAGACGGTATTTTAAAAGTTTGTGCGGGCGAGACAACAATGGAAGAAGTATATCGTGTTGTTGGTTAATCACTAGAGTTCCGCGCCACTGAAGCGTATAGTGCAAATACAATGAAGCATCGCAATATTATAGATTACTACCAAGATGATTGGTGGGCTGACGCGGCGTGTCTAGGTACAGAACCAGGCATGATGTTTCCGATGAATGAAGAGCAGCAAAGATTTGTAGCATCGACCGTGTGTGGTCAGTGTGCAGTCCGGGCCGAGTGTCTTGAATTTGCCCTTGTAACCAAGCAAGAACACGGTGTTTGGGGTGGCGATACTGAAAGTGGCCGTAGACATTTGCTTAAAATCTCAAAAGCACAAAAACAGGCCTAAACGATAACTTTCGCTATTTCTGTAACTAATCTTGTGTCTAAAACGCTGGGGATTATTTCGTCTGCAGTAGGTGCTTCTACTAGGCCGGCGATAACCTCGGCTGCTTTAATTTTGTGCTCCTCGGTTATCTTATTGACGTGGTTATCTAGAGCGCCACGGAAAATGCCGGGGAACGCCAGGGCATTGTTAACCTGATTAGGAAAATCGCTTCGGCCTGTTGCCATAACGGCCACGCCAGCTGCTTTGGCAACATCCGGCATTATTTCGGGGTCGGGGTTAGCCATCGCAAAGACAATAGGATTTTTAGCCATTATTAGGATCATTTCGGTTGTTAGTAAGCCTGCTTTTGAAACACCAATAAAAACGTCGGCGTTTCCAAGTGCGTCATGCAAACTGCCACTTATTTTTTGTTTGTTGGTAAACTCTAGTAACTTTTTCTTCTCATCGTTTAGGTCTTTACGATCGCCGCTAATAATTCCTTTACTGTCTACCGCCAAGATTTCGGAATCTGCGTAAAGATTAACAAGTTTCATTATCGCTGTGCCTGCTGCACCGGCACCAACAACCACGATACGGCAATCTTTGAGTTGTTTTCCGATAACCTTCATAGCGTTTATAAGCCCGGCCAAGACTACAATAGCGGTCCCATGTTGATCATCGTGCATAACAGGGATGTTTAGGGCAGATTTAATTCGATCTTCAACTTCGAAGCAAATGGGGGCCGCGATATCTTCAAGGTTAATACCACCAAAACTTGGGGCAATGGCGACAACCGCCGCTACTATTTCGTCGGCGCTATGTACATCCAAAATAATCGGTACGGCATCTATACCGGCAAAATGCTTGAACAACATCGCTTTACCCTCCATGACTGGTAAGGCTCCGTAGGGACCAATATCACCGAGTCCTAGCACTGCAGAACCATCTGATACAACTGCAACAGAGTTATTTAGCCACGTGTAATCCCTCGCCTCATTGGGATGTTCAGCAACATAGGATGACACGGCTGCCACACCCGGTGTGTAGTAAGTACTAAGTTTTTCCTGACTATCAAGTGTGTCTTTTAATTCAACAGTAATTTTTCCTCGTAATTCCTTGTGTCTTTCCAGTGCTAATTTTCGGTAGTCCATGCCTTAATGATAACAGATAAGAAACAGTTGCAATAAACACTTGAGTAGTGTAATATCTATTGGTTATGTTATCTGTTATTCAGCAAATTGAGGCAAAGTATAAGAAGGCACAGGTTGTCGACGTTCGATCTGGCGATACTGTTAAAGTTCATCAGAAAATTCGTGAAGGCAGCAAAGAGCGTGTTCAGATTTTTCAAGGCCTGGTTATTCGTACCGATCGCAAAAACTCCCACACCAGCCGCATCACCGTCCGCCGTATTGCTAGTGGTGTCGGTGTAGAAAAAAGCTTTTTATTACACAGTCCGTTAGTCGTTAAAGTTGAAGTTACAAAGCGTAGCAAAGTCCGACGTAACTACTTGACGTATATGCGTGCTCGCACTGGCAAGTCCGCAAGGTTAACGGGCACCGCCTTTGACCAGGAGGCAGTAAATACTGTCCATGATAAAGTTGCCGAAAAAGCAGAAGCTGAGATTAAGGAAACTGAAGCTAAGCAGAATGAAGAAGCCGCCGCCGAAAAAGCTGAAGAAACAGCTAAAGACGATGCATCTTCTGATGTGACCACAGAACCAAACGAATCCAAAGAAGCATAATTTAAGTGTAAGCAACTATAAGCAGCGCCAGTCCGGCGCTTTTTTGCTATGCTAATCCTATGCATAACTTGGTTGGGATTGATGAGGTCGGCAGGGGCTGTTGGGCGGGACCGCTCGTAGCTGCGGCTGTTATTTTATCCGAACCTATTGATGGGGTTATGGATTCCAAGAAGCTTACTGCTGCGCATCGTAAAGTCCTGGCTAAAGAAATTTATCTTAAAGCTGTCGCTGTAGGCGTTGGATGGATTGACGCCGAGCGTATAGACAGTATAGGGTTGTCTGCCGCAAACCGCGAGGCTATGCAGCTAGCTTTAAATCAAATAGTTACTCCTTATGATCGAGTCATTGTGGATGGAAATTATAATTATCTAGCGCATCTAGATAATTCTGAAGCCGTAACCCGGGCAGATAGCTTGGTTCCAGCTGTAAGTGCAGCAAGCATTGTTGCAAAAGTTGCACGTGATGCATTTATGACAGAAGCAGCCTTGCAGTTTCCGGCGTACGGTTTTGAGAAGCACGTCGGATATGGCACTCAATTTCATCATCAGCAAATCAAACTTCATGGAGTTTGTAAGTTACATAGATTAAGCTACAAACCAGTTCAAAAACTGGTTTCTGATATTATTGACGCATGAGCGAACTAAAATCAGGGGTATACAGACATTATAAGGGCGGTTTGTATTTGGCGCTGGGTGTAGCACGCCACAGCGAGACAGATGAAAAATTAGTTGCATATGTACCGCTGGGAGTTCAAGAAGGTCCTAGGATTACTGTCAGACCATACAACATGTTTTTTGAAATTGTTGAGGTAAATGGCAATGAAATGTCTCGCTTTGAATATATAGACGAGGCTGTAGCTCCCGAGGTTGCAGCTCGGTATGACCATCTATCTGGATACAACGGTTCTGACAGGCAAAATGACTAATTACTCGGTTGGTCATGCTGCTGAGGTACAGGCAGCTGAATATTTGAAGCAAAATGGTTTTAAAATACATGAGCTAAATTGGAAAACCAAGTACTGCGAAATAGATATTGTTGCCAAAAAAGACCAGGCTATTTATTTTGTCGAGGTAAAATCGCGTAAAAATAATAAACAAGGATATGGTTTAGACTACGTTACTCCCAAAAAACTAAATCAAATGCGTTTTGCAGCCGAAATGTGGATCAGTAACCACAGTTGGGCCGGAGAATATCAATTGGCAGCTATCGGAATAGACGATGAAAAAATTACTTTTCTAGATGAGCTTTAAAAAAAGTTTTTACTTCTTTTAGGTCGCGCTCTTTCCAGGCAGACTGCCATTGCAAAACCTCGATGCCTTGATTGATTGAGCGCTCAAAAGCAGGAGCCCTGCGTGGAATAAAGAAATCGTTGAACTTTTCTAAGAATTTGCGACTGCTGTATGCATTGGCTGCATACATAGGGAATCTATAGAAACTCAGGTCAGTTCCCAGGTTTTCGCCTAGCCATTCCCAATGCTTTGTCATCCATTTCCAGGTAGCATCACGGGAATAACGATTCATAAAACTGTATGCTATCCAGTAACTCACATCTTGCAAACGTACCGAGTCGGACTTTATTAAACTCAACGCTTGCTCAACGATGTCGGGCTGTTTGAAGCCTGTCAGGGCAACAGCTATAGACGTCCGCTCTTCACTTAAAGTACTTGCTTCGTGTAGAGCAAAAAGCTTATCAAAAGTTTTTTGGTCACCATGTCTTACGGCGGTGGCATACACTACATTGCGCAAGTCGGGGTGAATATCTTCAGGTGTTTTCATATTTTCGAAACGACCTAAGCTTTCTTTTACAACTTCAGGCTGATCCGCGGCTGCGCTGAGCCCGACTATTAACGGGCGTAGCAGTTGATCAAAATGTGATTCGTCTTTTTTAATTTCCCAACCTAATCGCAAAAACTGCTTAGCGGTCAGGTTGCGTATGAACGGCTTCATGTCTTCACGTAAGTTTTCGTCGTCCATGGTGCCACGCACTGAGCCGATACTGGCCGCAATCACATCCCAAACGGCACTATTGGACTCTTCACGAAAATGTTCCAAAAAGTGTAATGCTTCGGCGGTGTCAGTTTTTCCGGCTTTAGCTGTTTCAAAAACATCGCTCAAAATTCCTAGACGATTAAGTGCAGAAAGATGACCTTTTTGGATTAACTCACCGAGACGTTGCAAGTGAGTAGCATTGTAGGCGACCCGGTAAAAACCACTTTGTCCACGGTTTAGTTTGATTTCTTTCGGATCGTGTAACTGAACTGACTGCGTTTTGGTTGTAAGTAGTTCAGGAACATCGGATACATTTGCCAGGAGAGCGATCGGCCAGCTTGTGTGATGTCCAATCGGGTGTTCGGGGTTTAGATAAAATCTTTCTTGAGATAGTGTCAGTTCCGTATCAGTAATTGTCGCATTTAGTAGCGGGAACCCTGGCTTTGATGTCCAGGCATGCATAAATTCTCGCACCTTCTTACCGGAAATTTCCTCTAATGCAGCCCATAAGTCTACCGTATCGGTACTGCCATATTTATGGGTTGCGAGATAATGTCGTAAGCCATCCCGAAATGCAGTCGGGCCTAGATATTCGTGCAACATATGGATAATACTGGCACCCTTGCTGTAGCTAATGGTGTCAAAAATGGTCCGAATTTCATCTGGATGGTGCACTGTGACTTCTATAGGATGGGTATGTTCAAGTGCATCGAGCTTAAGTGCACGGTGCTGTTCGTCGACTGCGAATTGTGTCCACATCTGCCACTGCGGAAACATATGGTCAACTGCCAGATATTCTATCCAGCTGGCAAACCCTTCGTTCAGCCATAGATCGGTCCACCAACGCATCGTAACTAAATTGCCGAACCACTGATGAGCTAACTCGTGGGCGACCACCATGGCCACATATTGTTTCGTAGTAAGCGTCGAGTTGGCTGGGTCAATAAGCATGGTTTGCTCGCGGTAGGTTATTAATCCCCAGTTTTCCATGGCACCACTGGCGAAATCCGGCAAGGCAATCATGTCGCACTTTTTGAGCGGATAATCAATACCAAAGTAGTCGTTATAAAATTCGAGTGTTCGTACCGCGGTTTCTAGGGCAAATCTTGTAAATTCAACGTTATTAGCTGTCGCGTATGTACGAACCAGTACACCGTCCTTCGTCGTTGCTTCTAAGAAGCCTACTTCACCCACCACAAAAGCTACCAGATACGTCGACATGTGAGGGGTTATTTCAAACTCGGTTCGCAGGTGGTTATCAGTAATCGTTTGATGTTTAACAGGTGTATTTGATAAGACGATTTCGTCTTTGTCAGTAAGCAGTGTCAGCTGAAACGTTGCCTTAGCCTCAGGTTCGTCAATACACGGAAACGCCTCGCGTGCGTGATGGCTTTCAAACTGTGTAGCAAGCAAACTTTTCTCTGTTCCATTCTCTTCAAAATAACAAGGGTACATACCGTTCATTTGTTTGGTAATCTTGCCTTTAAATTCCAAACGCACCGTGTAGTTGCCTGGATATAACATGTTTTTCGTATGTAAACGAACCTCGTCATACGCATTATGGGTGTTTATACGATCTACCAAAGCTTCGTTATCGCCTGTTTTGTCATGTTTTGTCACATGTGCTTTCGTGACGGTAAGCCCGTTCTGGTGGAAGGTTAGCCTTTGTGATGGTCGGCCAGATTTTTGCCCGTTAACGATGAGCTGTCCCGTGAATGTCATGCTAGCTTTGTTAGGTGTTAGTTCGAGCAAATAATGTTTCGGTTTGAATTCGTTAAACAGTCTTTTGACAGATTTTCCCATATCTATATATCTTACCATGGCGCACTGAGCGTTGGAGGAGTAGTATAACGGCATGAACGGCCGTGAAACATACTCATTGTTGCACGAAAATCCAGAACGGCACGACAAGCCTGATGCTGAGCTGCCGGCTGCTGATATTCGTGACACTTCTGATGCACTGCAAGCCACCCTGAGGAGTTTAGACGAGCTTATCCTGCATCCTAATGGCTCGCTAAGTCTGTACGAAGAAAAAATTGCTGGAGTTCATTTAAAAGGTTGGATACTTCGAAGTCCAGTTACAAATACCACTGATATTTCACTTGCTGTTCATTCAGATAACACAAGGCGAATTCATTATCTTTCGGCATGGGAGTATGCACCAGGCGCAAAACAAATAGCGGTAGATGCACCGGATAGCGTAGTGCTTCCACGAATTCAAGAAATATATTTTTTTAGCGAGTCTCCGGATGCAAAATTTACTGCAGTGGATTTTACCAAAATCGATAATATGCCTATGTCATGCGCTTCTGCCAATAGTTTGGATCAAAACGAGGCTGCTAGTTTTACGGAAGTTGTAGCTGATTACGGCGTTTTTACTTTGTATAGCTTATATAAAGTAAATAAATTGCTCGAGGTGCTACGAATTGGCGATGAACTTGCCTAAGCGCTAGGAATTTGTTACTATACAAGTGTTGTTCCGGCCGATTTGGTCGGATTTTTTCATGTAAAGGAGATAAATATGGAACTTGATGTCAAACAATTAGCAATGGCAGTTAAAACTATTGCCGAAGAAAAAAACTTACCAGAAGAAGTTGTGCAAGAAGTAGTTGAGCAAGCTTTAGCCGCGGCTTATCGTCGTGACTTTGGTGACCGCGAACAAGAAGTGCGTGTCACAATGAATATTAATAACGGTGAAGTCGATGCCTATATCAGTAAAGAAGTAGTCGAAAAAGTTGGTGATGAACGTTTTGAAATCAGCCTAAAAGACGCCGGCGTTATGAAAAAGAATGCCGCGATTGGCGATTTGATAGAAATACACGAGAAAGTCGAAAACTTTGGCCGCGTTGCTGCCCAAACCGCTAAACAGGTTATTCTGCAGCGTTTGCGTGAAGCCGAACGTGAAATTATTATGGCAGAATATGAAGACAAAATCGGAACTGTTATTAATGGGATTGTTGCTCGTGTAGAAGGTCGTATCGTTCGGGTTGATCTTGGAAAAGCGCAAGGAATTATGCCTATGAGTGAACAGATTCAGGGTGAGCGATATTACCCTGGCCAGCGTCTCAAAGTATTTTTGAAAGATGTTGAACGCGGTTTTCGTGGTCCACAACTCGTGGTAAGCCGTGGTAATACACAGTTTGTCGAATGGCTTTTCCGCGGCGAAGTGCCGGAAATGGAAAACGGAGCCGTTGAAATTAAGGGCATTGCTCGTGAAGCTGGAGTTCGTACTAAATTGGCTGTTGCTAGCACGGTTCCTGGAGTTGACCCAGTAGGTACGTTTGTCGGTGGGCACGGTACACGCGTAAACGCAGTTATGGGTGAGATTGGCGAACAGGAAAAGATAGACATTATTGTCTGGGCGGAAGACCCAACTACTTATATTACAAATGCACTTAGCCCGACTAAAGTTGCAAAAGTTGAACTCAAGGAAAACAAAGCTAAGGTTATTGTTCCTGAAGATCAGCTAAGTATTGCTATTGGTAAAAGTGGTCAAAATGTCCGTTTAGCCAGCAAACTAACCGGTTTTGAAATTGATATTGCAGCAGAGCAAGAAAAAGCGGTAGAAGTTGAAGCAGTTGTAAAGACGACCGAATCACCAAAGACACCAAAACTGAAACGCAAAGAACAATTGGAGTCTAGCTTACTCGACGCAATCGAGGAACACGGCCAGTAAGCTGTTCTATTGGCACATTCAGGCGTGGCCATCTCTAACAAACATAATTAGCACTCTTGACCTGCGAGTGCCAAATGGTATCATGTTAGTAGCGATAGTTTAAAATCTCGCTGAAGGGTAGCAACGATAGTGATGCCAAATTCTCCTGATTTTCAAGAATTTTTGAACCATTTGACTGATAATGCTTTGCAAAGTTTGAAGCACGCAGACGCTATTGCACGCAGTTTTGGTAGTGCTTACGTAGGTACGGAACATCTACTACTTGGTGTACTAGCTCAAGATTCCAGTATGGGGTCTAAAATTCTTGAGGGTGCGGGCGTAACTTTGGACCGCGCTCGCCTAGCGCTTAATCTGACGCCCAAGACGCTTGTTATTAACCTCGGCGCCAAAGGTTTAAGTGAAACGGCCAAATTAACGCTTCGTATGGCATATGATGTAGCTCAGGATTTTGCTCAGGAATTCTGTGGCACAGAGCATGTCCTTTATAGTATTTTGAGTCAAAAGAATGCACGGGCAACGATTTTGCTGCGCGATATGAACGTAGATGTGGACAGTTTGGTTGCGGAGTTAGAGCAGTTTTTAAATCGTCAGCAGTATGAAGATAACAGCGACGCAACAACTGACAACAATCCTCGCAGGCAGAAGCGACAGAAGAAAACAGCACTAGATTTTTTTGGTACTGACTTAACAGCACAAGCTCGCCAGGGCAAACTAGACCCAGTTGTTGGCCGTGAAAATCAAATTAGGCGTGTTGTTACAATACTGAACCGTCGAACAAAAAATAATCCTGTGCTTATTGGTGAACCCGGGGTCGGTAAAACAGCGATTGTTGAGGGCTTGGCTCAGCGGATTATCTCTGAAGACGTACCCGACAGTTTGCTTGATAAAAAAATTGTGATGCTTGATTTAGCTGGAATGGTAGCCGGTACCAAATACCGCGGCGAATTCGAGGAGCGATTAAAGAAAGTTATGGCTGAACTCGAAAACGATAAAAAAACCATTGTTTTTATAGATGAGCTGCATTTGATAGTTGGCGCAGGCGCAGCAGAAGGCGCAATGGACGCTGGCAATATTCTTAAGCCGGCTCTGGCACGTGGTAAAATTCAAGTCATTGGTGCTACGACAACAGTTGAATATACTAAACATATAGAAAAAGATGCAGCCTTAGAGCGCCGCTTTCAGCCGATTCAGGTTCCGCAGGCCACTACAGCTGAAACCCTGGCTATTTTAAAAGGATTACGCAAGCACTACGAAGCGTTCCATAACGTAAAAGTAAGTGATGAAGTATTGGAAGATACCGTGACGCTTTCTGAACGATATATCAACGATCGCTTCATGCCCGATAAAGCAATCGACCTGATGGACGAAACGGCCGCACACCTGCGAGTTGACAAAGGCAAGACCCCGCCCGAAGTTCGCAAACTACAAAAAGAACTAAAGCTAGTAAATACCCGCATTGAAGACGCAGTTGATAATGAGAATTATGAAAAGGCCGCTCAGTACAAACAACGAGCTTCGCAAATAAGTGAAGAACTGACAAAACTGAAGGCGGGAGGTAAATCAGATAATAAACTAGTCATGACTAGCGATGATATAGCCGAAGTTGTTGCTAGAATGACTGGCGTACCGGTTAAAAAAGTAATTAAATCAGAGGCCAAATATTTGCTAGGCCTTGAAAAGACGCTGAGCAAGTATGTCATAGGCCAAGATGAAGCCGTAACGGCAGTGTCAAAAGCTGTACGTCGTAACCGTGTGGGGATTGGTAGTGGTAAACGACCAATTGGTTCATTTATATTCTTAGGTCCCACTGGGGTGGGTAAAACAGAATTAGGTCGTGTGCTAGCCCGTGAATTCTTTGGTTCCGAAGAAGCATTGGTAAAAATAGATATGAGCGAGTTCAGTGAACGCCATAATGCCTCTCGACTTGTTGGTGCTCCTGCAGGTTTTGTTGGGTACGATGACGGTGGGCAACTAACAGACAAGATACGTCGTCAACCTTATAGCCTAGTGCTTTTCGATGAAATTGAAAAAGCACATCCGGATGTCTTCAATATGTTGCTCCAAATTTTGGAAGACGGTGTATTAACAGATGGTAAAGGGCGTAAAATCGATTTTACCAACACGATTATTATTATGACCAGTAATCTCGGTGCCGATAAACTTCAAAAAGAGGCAGCGCTAGGTTTCCATGCAAACGGCGGCGCTGATCTTAAAGATCTTGATGCGCTACACGAACGTAATAAAGGTAAAGTTCACGATGAATTAAAGAAAATGCTGCGTCCGGAGCTTTTGAATCGTATCGATAAGGTAATCGTTTTCAGGGCTTTAACCAAGAAAGACGTACTTAGGATTTTGGATCTGCAGATCGACGAACTGCGTCAGCGACTGGTCAAGCATGGCTTGGGCCTAAGCGTCAGCGCGACTGCTAAGCATCATTTGCTCGAAAAGGGCTATGACTCACATAATGGCGTACGTCCAATGCGACGACTTCTTCAGGACACGCTCGAGGATCAGATTGCTACCGAACTTCTCCATGATAAATACCAAAAAGGTTTAATCATTAATGTCAGTGCCAAAAAAGATGAGCTTACCTACGTCTTGAATTCCGAATAAGTGATAAACTAACGTAAGTAAAATGAATTTTAGCCCGAAACGAATAGCTTCCTTTGTTATAACCTTCGCAATCGCGCTGTTGCCGCTGATTGCTTTTTTGCAGCGGCAAGCTATTTTTGATTACTGGCAGCTAAGAAATTATACCGCCAGTTCTCAAATTGTCTCACTGGCAGAGCGTACAACTATGACCGACGAAGCGCGTCGTTTATTCTACGTCTATCATGCCGAACTTCAAGAGAAAGATGCCTTTAACGATAGCTGTAGTATTACTGAAAAAAGTATTATTCTAGGTTGTTATGTTGATGGACAAGGCATTTACATCTATAACGTTACCGATGTACGCCTCAGTGGTGTTCAGGAGGTTACCGCTGCACACGAGGTTTTGCACGCAGCTTATGAGAGGTTGAATGACAAAGAGCAGACACGCATTAATGCGCTTACTAGCCAAGTAATTGACGGTCTGAAAAACCAGCGTATTTTAGACTCGGTTCAGGCTTACCGCGAGCGTGATTCAAACATTGTGCCAAACGAATTACATTCAATAATTGGAACCGAGGTCCGCGATATCCCAGCGGAACTTGAGACATATTATTCCCGCTACTTTAGTGACAGAAAAGTAGTTGTGAGTTACTCAGAGGGCTACGAGAAGGCATTTACTGAGCGCGAGCAAAAAGCTGAACAGCTTATTGAACAGATAGATGCGACTAAGCAGGATATTGACGAACGAAACGCAGCACTTGCCAGAGTAAAAGAAGAGTTAGCTCAAGAAGTAAATAGTTTGGAATCGCAGCGGGCGAACGCAGATCCTGGTCCATTTAACGCACGAGTACGGGCCTACAACGCCAATGTACAAACCTATAATGGTCAAGTCCAACAAGTATTGGGCCTGATTGAAAAGCATAATAGTTTGATAAATGAATATAATTTGGTTGTATTAGAAGAAAATGAGCTGATTAAAGCCATCGATAGTCGCCCCGAGACAATCCAGCAACAATAAATGCTACACTGGTTTTATGGTAAAAAAGGGAAGTGTTAGATTTGTCTGTAATAATTGCGCCGCTATTAGTTCCACGTGGAGTGGTCGCTGTAATAGCTGCGGCGAATGGAATACGTTGCAAGAACAACTGAGTGTGGCTAGTCTCACGAATGCCGCTACCGCGGGTAGTGTTTTAAAGCCACAAGGTGTAAATGCATCTTTAGCAAATGATTATAAGCGACTTACAACTGGAGTAGACGAGGTTGATAATGTGCTGGGAGGTGGATTTGTTGCCGGCAGCGTTAACCTGATCGCCGGTCAACCTGGTATTGGTAAAAGTACGTTATTGCTCCAACTAGCCTACGAGCTATCCAAGAAACTACCTGTGCTGTATATAAGCGGTGAAGAATCGGCACATCAAATTGGATTACGGGCTAAACGCCTTGGTACCAGCAGTGATAAGTTACAGCTAGCAACCAGCACTGTGGCCGATGATATTGCTGCTACCATTGCAGGAGGCACATTCAAACTGGTCGTAGTTGACTCAATTCAAACCATAGCCTGCAATGCAATTGCGTCTGCAGCTGGCAATGTTAGTCAAATTACCAATAGTACTCAAATGCTGACTGCAGCTGCAAAGCAAACAGGCACGGCATTAATATTAGTTGGCCATGTAACCAAAGAGGGCTCGATAGCCGGTCCTAAGGTATTAGAGCACGTCGTAGATGTTGTTATGCAACTAGAAGGCGACCGATATGGGGGCTTCAAGGTACTACGTGCCATTAAGAATCGGTACGGTTCCACCAACGAGGCTGGAATATTCGAGATGAAAGATAATGGCTTACAGCCAGTTGATAACCCTTCGGCTGCACTGTTGGCAGAACGCCAAGTTAGCGACGGTTCCGTAGTACTGGCAACCATGGAGGGAACGCGACCACTTTTGGTTGAAGTTCAAGCATTAGTAAATCGTACGAGCTATGGCTACCCTAAGCGAGCAGCAAGTGGTATCGATTTGAACCGAATTAATCTACTCGTTGCCATGCTAGAAAAGCGAACCAAACTGAATTTAGCCGACCAAGATATTTACATTAACATTGTCGGTGGCATAAAACTAAACGAACCGGCGGCAGACTTGGCAATCATTATGGCCATAGCCAGTGCATCTAAAGGACTCCAGCTGAAGAAAAACGCAGTGGTATTCGGCGAGGTGGGCTTGAGCGGAGAAATTAGGCATGTACCGTTCGTGGAGAAACGTTTAGCAGAAGCCAAGAAGCTAGGGTTTGAAGGCGCAATAGGTCCGGTTATTAAAGCGGGTAAAAAACCAGCGAATTACTTTGGCATGACTGATGTACGCAACGCACTCAATTCTTTCTTAGAAGGTAAGTAAGCTAGTTTACGGTAGCATTCGGAGAAATGGCACCGGTAGAGTCTTTTGCATATACCTGTGTACCGACGGGAGCAAGTACTGCGGTCGTTGAACAATCACCGTCAGTGTCATTGCAGAGCGCTACATTTCCAGTGACATTATATATAGTGACGGTCCCGGTACCGCCCGACCATTTAAAGTTCGTGTTGCCCCCGGTTTTTTTCGCTTGAGTAATAGCGGGTGTGTTGACAGCAGCAGCTGTGACTGTACCTGTATCGCTGGCGTCATATAGAACGCTATCTACAACCTCGACTGTAATTTCGGTCGTACCTACTGGAGCGGTGTAGTTCATGCTCACAACACCTGATGAACTTATACCGAATGCGCCACCAGATAGTGTTTGACCACCTGCCTTAAAGTTTACAGAGCCTGGAAATGCTTCGCTAGACAATGGGTGCGTGCCACCAGTTACGTCGGCACTGAGGGTGTAATTATTTCCACCGTTAGGTGTAATGGTCAATCTAACACTTGGTTTGATATCTTCGCACTTATGAATGTCATCCTTTTCGGACGTATTGGCGGCCTGTCCACCTCCTACAAACTTATCTGTCGTAAACTGATCTGCTGCTGCATCCGTAACCTCTTTTTTAGCCCGGGCAGGTGTACAGTCCGTAGCTACTTTGTTGGATACAACGTCAATCGTACGTTTTGTTCCGGTAGCAGCCCGTTTTTTGTACCAGCTTGGAAATAGGTCATTTGTTGGGCTAGGTTCCACAGAACCGATTCCCACGTGTGAGCGGACAATAAATGCTGGTAAGCTTTGGACTCCTGCTGGCTTAGCACGTTCCTCTGGCTTGAGATCTTTGTGTGCTGCCTGCATCCAGCCTTCCCATATTGGTTGAGTCATAGTTTCCATAAAGCCCCGCATTTCCACTTGACGGTTGTGTGAGCCCACCCAGACACCGGCAGAATATTGCGTAGAGAAGCCCATCAACCAACCGTCTTTGGCATCGTTTGTAGTACCGGTTTTAAGGCTGAATTTATGTTGACCTTGGCTGCCATTGAAACGGTGTGGTTTACGACTGAAATAACTAGCATTTGGGTCGGCCATCATGTCGGCAGTAATATATGACGAATCTGGGCGACCAACTTGTGTTCCAGGTGCCGCCTTCCATTCTTTCAGTGTTTTGCCAGCAGAATCTTCAATCTTTGTAACATACGTCATCGGTATCTGCATACCGTTTCGTGAAATAGAGGCATAACCATGAACATGTTCGTCAAGTTGCAGAAATGCTCCATCGCCAAGTGCAGAGGAAGAATAACAAGGTCCTCTGTTAGTTAATGCGTCGTCGGTATAACAGCCATAGCCGTCTTCTTCGTCACCCATTAATTTATTTGCAGTCTCGATGGTTTTATCAACACCTGCGGTTAGCATAGCCTTAACAGCTGGAACGTTACGCGAACCACCTAACGCATAGCGTATCGTCATTGGTCCGGGGTAACGGAAATCAAAGTCGTATAAACAGTTACCACCATCTTTTGGACGCATCTTTTTAGTGCATGGGTAGCCATCTACGGGACCTTGCGTATCGTACAGCACTGAGCCGGCACCAGCGCCCTCCGTGTGCTCCATAAGGGAAAGATAGTCATACGGTTTGAAGCTAGAGCCTGGAGGCAACTTGTAGCGTGCGTAGTTGTTCTGTCCATGTACTGGGTTTGTAAAATCTGCCCCTCCGACTAAGGCAACAATCTGTCCTGTTTTAACATCTTCTGCCACGAAGGCGGCCACGTCACCACCTTGACGACGTATTTGCACTAGACCTTTATTAACTTGTTCTTCGGCAATCTTTTGAAGACCAAGGTCTAGCGTGGTGGTCACTTTCCAGCCGCCACGACGTACTGTATCGGCGCTGAATTCGGTTTCTAGCGATTCCTTCGCGGCTAGTACGAACCATGGTGCTGTGATGCCTTCGTATTTGGGCTTGACTTCTTTGACTTTGGCTATCGTATCGACTTTCTTGGCTTCGTCTCGTTGCTCAGCAGTAATCAT
>JACDFO010000050.1 GCA_013815785.1 Candidatus Saccharimonadota bacterium
ATACTTGAACGTCCACACCGATTGCACCCCATTGTTTCTGTAATTCGCGGGTTACATAGCTATATTCGGTAGTAGCTTGAGAATAAAGCCGAAGACTCAACGGTTTACCATCCTTGCTACGGAATCCATTTTCGCCACGTACCCAACCTGCCGTATCTAGCAACTTGTTAGCAATATCAACATCAAAGGGTAGTTGCGTAATCGTTTTGTCGTAGCCAAGCTGGCTGGCTAGCAGCGGGCTTTTAGCTGTTACGACCGGATAGCCTAGATTAGTTACGATTTCTGTCTGATTAATCGCTTGTATGAGAGCTTTGCGGACATTTAAATCATCCAACGGTGCCTGACTGGTTTTAAAGAAAGCCATCACTTCTCCCGTTAATGGGACGTTGTAGTCCTGGAGTACGCCGGGAGCGATATCGTCTGGCCGTGTTTCCAGACCAGCCGCGGCATTCAGTTCTTGCCCCTTTAAACTATCTAGCAATCTGGTTTCATCGCGAAAGGTCCTTATGATAAATCGCTGTAATTTTGGAGCACCTCGGTGAAAATTTTCATATGGCAGCAGGCCGATTTGTTCTTCTCTGTCCTCTAAATTCTCACCTCGTACTTCAATCGCTTCCCATTTGAATGGTCCCGAACCCACCGGGTTACCTGTATTGAAGCGAATCGAACGCAATTGAGTAATCTCGACATTATCTAAGAGGTGCTTCGGTACGATGCCGTTTGTCAGTGAATGCGGAAAAGCCGTTAAGGAATTCGGTAATGTAAAAACTACAGTGCGGTTATCGGGAGATTCGATGGTAATACCCCGCCAGCTTGCAAGTAAAGGAGATTTTGCATCGGGATTTTGTATGGTTTTGTACGTGAATAAAACATCCTCAGCGGTTACAGGTCGCCCATCGTGCCACTTGATATCACTCCGAAGCGTTACCGTGTACTTACTACCTTCTGTATCAATTTCTATCTTTTCCGCCAGATCCTGGGTAAGACGATTTTGAGCATCGTAACGCATGAGTCCTGAGAAAACTAAGTGAGATACGGCACTGTCTACCGGACCGGTTGCATATAGCGGATTGGCATTAGTGAATGTGCCTAAAATTCCTTCAGTAAACGTACCGCCTGGTATTGGCCCTGACTGTTGATACAAACGCTCGAGCGAGCGCGTCTGTGCGACGACACCACCTATCAGGAGCAAGAACAGCAGTAACCAAGCAAATACGAATCTCCGCACATCGCCCAGTCGTGGCAAACGTCGAAAAAAGAGTTTTTCGATATTTTCTTCAGCTTGTATGCCCGCGCCTTCTACCTGGCGTTTCCTGCTACGGTAACGACGACGTAATTTGTGTTTTGTAGTTCTATCTATCATGCCAACCTTCGCTTTTAATCAGCTTAGGCAACGATACCTAAAATCAGTGAACCGGCAAAGATAATAGCTGTCACGACGGTGACTTGGTGCAGTGTGCGGTCAGAGCCTCGACGAACCGTATTAACTTCGCCACCACCACCCAAACCAGCACCAAGCGATGCTCCGCGGGTCTGCATCAGAATAAGCAAAGTTACTAAGGCCATCGAACCGATCGTTACGTAATTATAAATACTCATCTATCCTCCAATATTGTACTCACCAAGTAGTTTACCAAGCCAATCACCATACCGGCAAGCATTGCTGCTCCAAAATTAGTAACTTGCAAAGGTTCGTAAAGCTTGCTGACAAGCAAAACCATCAGTCCATTTATTACAATCATGAATAAACCGAGACTAAATAATATCGCAGGTAACGACAGTATGACGACAATGGGCTTAATAAATGCATTTACTATTGCCAAGATAAGTCCGGCTACGATAATAACTCCGAGGCGGCTATCGTAACTAATTCGCTGACCTAAGATACCTGCAGCAATCCAGAGGCCAAGGCTGCAAACAAACCAACGAATAATAAAGCGTGCTAAAGGTCCGCGTTTCATAATTTACCTGTATTGTAACAGATAAGAACCTATAGCGGAATAAGTTCTTAAAGTTCTCGTGGCAACTGTTGACTTAGAACTTCGACGCCAGTTTCGGTAATCAGCACGTCGTCTTCGATGCGAATTCCCAAACCTTCTTCAGAAATATAAATACCCGGCTCAACGGTCAGCACCATGCCGGGCAACAATGGACTGTCATAGTTGCCGAGGTCGTGAACATCAATTCCCAAAAAGTGCGAAGTGGCATGCGGGAAATACTTGCGCATTTCCTTGCCTGTAGCAGACTTAATAAGACCAAGTGAGTAAAGTTTCTCTCCCATGAAAGCCTCGACAAGTTTTTCGTTCTGTCTTATCGATATTCCTGGTTTTAAATTGCTCAGTGCAAAATCCTGTACCTCCAAAACAGCTCTGAAGACTGTGTTTTGACGTTTCGTGGGCTCGCTTAATGCAAATGTACGAGAAATATCTGCTGAGTAATACTCAAACTCTGCACCCGTATCAATCAATAGTAGGCTGTCTTTACTAATCTTATTGTCGTTGGCATCATAGTGCAAAACACATGCGTTCGCACCTCCGGCAATTATAGGAGCGTAACCCTGTCTAGCTCCTCGTGTACGGTAAGCTTGCAACAAATGTGCCTCAATTTCATATTCATACTCAAAGGTGGGAAGTTTTTTTCGTAAATCCTTTAAAGCATCGATCGTAAGCTCAATCGATCGTTTCAAAACATCAATTTCTTGGTTCTGCTTGACCATTCGTAATTCTACGAACTGCTCCCGTAAATCCAAAAATTTTATACCGGAAGAATAACTTTTTAATTTCTTTAAGACTGCACTCCGTGCGGGGTTCGTATAAAACTCGTACTGTTCTATGTAAGGTTTAGGCGGTTTGAGCATCGCAATACGATCAACCTGTTTTAAACGTACTCCAAGACGCTTCCAGCCCTCTTCAAAGTCTAAGATTTCGTGAACCCCTGATTGATTTTGAAATGCACTGACCTCGAGGTTGCCATCAAAAATGTTACGAACCAGACTACGCTTAGGCATAATCAGATATTCTTTGCCTTTATCGATGACGAGAACTATTTCTGGTTCTGTGATACCGGTCAGATACCAGAAATTTGCGTCTTGTCGAAAAGAGTGGGCAACATCATTATTGCGTTGCTGTAAAGCATTTGCAGTGATGACGATAGGAACTTCGACAGTAAGTAAACTCATTAACCGCTTGCGATTGTCACGAAAAAAGTCGGCAGAAAAGTAAGTTTCCATAATTCGCTAGTAGTATAACAAACTAAATCTTCCGGTGGGGGCGCAAATATTGTCGCAGGATTACGGCTTTTTTTGTACCTACTAATTTTTCTAGCTCCATGTCCCGTGCCTGAATAACACCTCTGATACTGCCGAATGTTTTCAGTAACCGCTTCCTTGTTTCAGGTCCAACGGTAGGAATGTCATCTAAAAGACTGGCAGTTTGTCTTTTTACTTTTAAGACAGAATGGTAGCTAACTGCAAAACGGTGTGATTCATCTCGAATGCGTTGTAGTAGTTTTACCAAATTTGTGTTGTGAGGTAAATTGAGCAAAATATAATCATCTGATTCGGTCGTAAATCCGCCTAACTTGTGAAGAATATCTAGATTTAGATCAATATTAGATTGATTTTTTTGTATGACAATCTGTTCTTCTCTTTTTGCAAGTCCAATGAACGGCAGCTTGGCATATCCTGACTCATTGCGAGCACGCGTAGCCGCTTCTAGCTGACCCTTACCACCGTCAATCAGCACAAGGCTTGGTAAGCCCCACGATTTACGATTTCGTTCGCTTAGGCGACGCGATAAAGTTTCGTGCATGTTATAGAAATCATTGTTGTGGTCTTTTTTGGTCTTAAATTTTCGGTACTCACCTTTATTACTGACTCCATTCGTGAACACTACCATGCTAGCAACAACATCTGTACCCTGCATATGACTAATATCGTAACCTTCAATGCGGCGCGGAAAACTATCTAGTCTCAGCAAATCTACAAGTTCGTTCAGGGCGTGATCTTTACTAATATCTAAAAATTCTTTATCGCTAAAAATTACTTGTCTGCTCAGTCTTTGCAATGAAAACAGTTGATTTCTGGTTTTGGCTGCTTCTTCAAATTGCGAATTTTTTGCAAACTTCTTCATGTCTTTTTCAAGTTCTTTTTCGATATTTTTTCTTTTGCCCTCAATAACCGCGATTAACTTGCGCAAATTTGCTTTATAGTCGTCCAGCGAAGTTCTGCCTTCTTCTAAGCCTGGATCAAGGCCCAAATGATAGTGTAATGTGGCTCGCTTTTGACCCGGAATCTTACGGGTTGCATAGGGGAAAATTCGCCGCAGTAATTTTAAAGCTTGCCGAACACTCATAACACTTAAGTAAGGACCGTAATAGCGTGCGCCGTCATCTAATGGCCGACGAGTTGTAGTGACAGTTGGGTAGTCTTCATCATAGTTTATACGGATATAAACCATAGATTTGTCGTCACGCAACAGAATGTTATAACGAGGCATATACCGACGAACCATCTCAGCTTCTAAAAATAACGCTTCTAGCTCACTTTCAGCCACCATCCAGTCGGTATCTACGATTTCTGCAACCAAAGCTTCTGTTTTAGGATCACGACCGCGACTAACCTGAAAGTACTGCCGGACACGGTTTCGCAGTACCGCCGCTTTGCCAACATAAATTATTTCTCCCTTGGCATTTTTATGAAAGTAAACACCAGGATCCTTGGGTAATTCGCCGAGCTTGGCTTTTAGTTTGGGATTCATGTTGATTTTTTTATATAAGCTTTCATGAGCCGTTTTTCAAAATGACGGACTTGGAGCAGCTGATCCCAAGGATTATCTTTACCAATTTTTTCAACCCAGACCGTTGTCATACCCGCCCGCTTGCCACCAAACATGTCAGCAATTAATTTATCACCAATCATGG
>JACDFO010000019.1 GCA_013815785.1 Candidatus Saccharimonadota bacterium
TCTTCGCCCACCTGTAGTTTATCCCGTATCTCTTCAGCATCCTGGATAGCCGCTTGTTTTCCCTGATCGCGCACTTTGCCTTTTTCTGAATCAATCTGGAGTCCGGCTTCTAGCTGAGATACTTTCTTACGCAGATTTTCTAAGACCACCTGACTCTCTACCGGATAAATAAATAAAGAAATATCCATAACTTCATCTAAATTAACAATACTTGATATCCAACCAGTAAAAACGGACCGAGGGTATCCATAGACAAAATATGTACGGGCTATTCGGGTACCAAGCTGGAAGTGGCTGGCAGAAAATTCTACAGAGCTCGGGGCAATGAAATCTCTAAGCGCAGTTATGCCTTTTTGAAATGCTGCTTGGACTTCTTGTTCTTCACGCTGGCGTTGTTCCTGTGCAAGAGTTACTGGATCGTAGGGTTGCTGTTGTTTAGCCATTTTGAAGCTCCCTATCTAGGTTAGGGTTTGGTGCCAAACCTTCGCCTTTAGTCACGATTGGCGCACTCAGGTTATTAAAGTTCTTTAATTGCTGCCGTGTAGCAGTGTCTGGATTATAAGAATCATAATATAGTTCAATCAATTCCTGGGTATCAAGTGGTAGTCCTTGAATCCCAGATTGCTGGAGCCCGCCTAAGACGGCTTGAATTCTATTTCGTAGTTCGTCTTTGGCCTTCCCAAGATCTGCTTCGTTTATGGTAACGTGCTGTTCTTTATTATTAAATAGGTCTTTTATGCCAGTGAAGAAATTTTTGCTCTGCGTAATCGCCTTTTGCAAGTCGGCTATCGGGAAGTACGGAATAACTACATAGAACCTCTTATCCATAATATTAGTTTGTTGGCTCAGCGCGTCGATATAGTTAATGTAATCTTCCATCAGTAGCGCTAATAGCATGTTTTCGTGTTCGGTGCGGATTTTATCTAGTTTTTCTATGTAAGGACGTAAATCTACACGTTGCGAGCGAATAAATATCTGTACTGGAAAATATAGTGAGTTCAAAAAGCCTTGGTAGCTGTATTCAACAGCTTCACGTTCCTGGGGACTCATCAGATCAAAATTTATAGACTTGACCATAATAACTGACCTAAAAGATCCGTCATTCATAATAACTAGACCGTCACGAATTTCGGCTATTTGCAAAGTATTCTGGGTGCTGTTCGGATTTGATTTTGCCCTACCTACCGGTGTTTGGGGTGTCCCCGGGTTACCAACTGGCGCACCAGGAGGTGCGTACGCGCCCGAACTCACCGCTGGCTGTGGACCATACTGGCCATATGCTTGCGGCGCGGCGGGTGCTTGCCCGCCGGGTATTTGGTTTATTTCGTTTGGATTCATTTAAAGCAATCTTTTTCCCACCCTCGTTGTCTACCGAGGCTATATGTGTACGTCTAAGTATAAGCGATTCGGTCGTCGCCTCAAAGTACTGATTGGTTATCGTAGGCTTATAATGACTTCGCCGTCATCAGGTGGCTTCTGGGTTTTTTTGGCTTGGCGTGCAATTGTGGCTATGTTCAGGTCGTCATTAACAGCCAAATTAAGTATTTCAGGTGTAGCTGAAGGGTGGACTGTGTTTTGTTCTGGGGCCTTCTTCTTGGGTTGTTGACCCAGAGGAATTAAGGTTTTTAGGTGGTTTTTGGCTAAATCTGGCTTTGCTTGTTCGGTGTGAATCTTATCTAGCAATGCCTTCTCGTCTATATTGGACGCTTGTTGTGGGCTGGCAGTAGTCTGTTGACCAGGTTGGACTAGCTGTGAACTGCTAAATGATGTAAACCCTGGTTGCTGCTGCGTGGGAGCCGGAGTTTGATTTAAAAACCAGTAATCTGCAGGAATGGTCTGTTGATTAGTTGGACTTGGGTTTGTCATATTTTGAATGGCCTGCTGTTTGCGGTCCTGGGTGCTAGCCGTAATCATCTGATCGATGGCTTGGGCTTTGGGATTGTTACGCTCGTCTAATATGTCGTCCATGGCTTGGATATCATTGTCTGGGACGTCTTGAGCCATCGTGGAAGGGTCTATCAGGCGGTCAGAGTCTACTTGGCCCAACGCATATGCCGGCTGAGCAAACAGGTTTACATTGACATTCTTAACTGCCCAGCCGCGACTATCAATAGTGCTGGCGAGTGCTTCCAAGCGACTCCTCACCTCTGTTTGAGATAAGTTATCAGTCAGAATCTTTTCTATTTTTTTAGGGGCGGTAATTGTAACCAGTTCTTTAATACCACTCTGGTTCCAAATTCGTTTCTTAGGCTTCAAAAAAAAGCGAATTTTAGCCAATAGCCAAATCTCTGGGCTTTGGTCTTTTCCGATAGGAGCTGCGAGTAGTGCAAACAAAATAGTATGAGGCAAAAATGGTATGACCAAGAGGGGGTGCACCAGCAGCAACTTAAACATCACAAACAGCGAAATAATTACGATGATGGCATAAATAAACTGCCTAAGTGTCAACGGCCCCAGCAGCTTGTCGTCTGCTTCGATATCCTGAATTACTTTATATGTGCCCATTACTAATAAATAGTAGATGGTAGACGTTAGTTAGTAAAGCCACTACCGGTATGAAGTGCGGCTTTAGGTCGGTATGTATAACCTGAGGTTCAGGCGTTGGGTACGGTTTTGAGCAGTTCTTCTTAAGAATCGTGGGCAGCCTTAGCTGTTGCAGCTTTTTTGGCCTCGTCATCCTTCTCTTCTTGCTGTTCAGCAACCAGCGCCTGCAGCTCAGCCCAATCCATACCAAGCATGTACTCAAGTTCTTCCAATACATCTCCTGCGATAACTGTTTCGTCGGCCATCTGGCTGGATTCTATGCCCAAGTATCCGGGCAACATAGCTGCCTTTACCTTAGAATATGCTTCGTCACGGTCGAATCGATTTCCAGGATTCGCAGCCAAAAAATCCTGCTTCATATTTTTGACCCGATTGTCTAATCTTTTACGCAATCGCATAATTTCACCGGGGTCAAACTTCTCTACACCGACGGTATTTACCTCTTTTTCTAGTTCGGCCACAAGCGCTGGCTCCTCGGTCTTAGTGGTGGCTGGTTCGGATTCTTCAGCGTGCTCTTCTTCGGTATGTAATTGGAGTGCTAACATGGCCGTCTGCGTATCGTGTGGTAACGCTTTGAACCAGGCTTGCTGAGTTATCGGTAGATGACCGTCGTCTTCTGGCAACTCTTCAGCTTCTTCGAGCTTGAAAACCGAGCGGTTTGGCGTAGGCACTAAAGGTGCACTCATAGGGCTGAGCGTCCGTGTAGTACCAGCCGCTAATTCTTCGAGTTCTTCTTCGGGTTGATTCAGCATGTCTTTAACAGTAACAACTAACCAGCCGGGCACTACTTCGTATACTTCTTTAAGTGTCGCGAGTCCGAAATGTTCCGCCAATAGCTCGGCAAATACTTCGTCATCGATTTGTTCACGCTTCTTGACGCTACTCTTTTCGGGACTTCTTAATGTTTTGGTGACTTCATCGATTTCCCGACGATCAGCTTCATGTTTGAGTTCTGCCTTTAATAGGAGTATTTTTGACGGATCAAAGTATGTATCTAACGTATGTTCCAGTTCTTGGTTTGGTTCTTGCTGTTCTTGGTTATTTCTCTGTTTTGAGTCATTACCCGACATTTCCTTTTTGGCGTAGCGTTCTAGTTTTCGTGCCTGCTTTTCGCGGCGGCTTGTGGCCACCGGAACTGCACCACGGTTAAACGGCATTAAAGTACCCGAGCGATACACTACTGCGGCTTTTCTGGCGTCAGCAAGTGTGTCCTTATCGACTGTGTCGCCACTCAACTTTTTCATCCGAGCTTCTTCTTCAACTTTTTTGATAGACCGAATGGTTGCCCGTGCCCGGATTCTACTGTCTGTACGACCTCCACTACGTGAATATGCCTCAATTTCAGATTCCCTAGTTCTTTGGTAGCGTAGGCGCCTTGGCAAATCCTTGGATGCAAGCTTGGGGTTGATAAGGCGTGCATGCTTGTCCAGCTTCTTCTGCAAGCGCGCCGCTATACGCTTTTCACTGTTTGTTTCTGGCTGTATATCTTGGTTATAGGGGCTTGCCTGTGCGGCTTTTGCCTGGTCTTCGTCTTTGAGGTTATCCATAGTAAGACCGGCGCGCATTAGGGCAACCCTGCCCATAGTATCTGAGAATTGGGCCTTTCTTGAGACTAGCTCAGCAGATTCCTCAGCGGGTGTATGTAAATTATTGCCCACATCGGTATCAACGGCCGTTGTATCTCGGTCTATTTCATCAAGTTCCTGCGAAGGCCTTTGTTTTTCGGACATACTATTAATGTAGCATAAAATACCAGAAAAGTCAATGTTATGATACTAACTATCCGGTTATCAAAGTTTAGTTTTCGTCTCCGCTAGGACCAGCTGGTTCACCTGGAAGTCTTGGATCATCAGGCCCACCTGGCGATCCAGACCGTGGGCTGTTATTTTGGTGTATATCGAGAGGTGTTTCGGGTTTAAGTTCTTCCGCTTGTGAAACGGTTGCATTTATGCTTCCGCCGCTTACTGAGCCGGTAACGGTTTGCTCGCCAGTTCGCTTGGTTGTCGTTCCACCGGTAGGCATACGAGCTGCGGCATCTATATTCTCTACATTGCCAAGCGTTGCGTAATCTTTAGAAGCTCCAACAGCTCCAGCCACTTTAACAGCAGTTTCATAACCAGCACCCCCGCTTTGCATTACTCTTTGACTAGCTCCTGAGATATTACCCATACTCTTAGTATGGTTTCTAGCTAAGCTTGCTGCATCAGCGGTCTCAGCGCCTTTGAGGGTCATCATGTCATTATAGTTCTCTGTTGTTCCCCCATCTGCCATGTGTTGTTTCATAGTCATTAAGCCGCCTAGGTCATTACGTCCAACACCCTTACTGGTGTACTTAATATTCTCTCGCAGACTGTCAGCCATAACTCCGTTCCCGCCAGAAACACGATTGATTACACTCATGGCATCAGCAGCATTTTCAAAACCGGTTTTGTTCATAGCCAGCTGTTTGGCAGCGGTTACTTGGGAAGTGCGTCCATAGCCTACACGCTTAGCCGATAGAAGTGCCTGCTCCAGCTCTTCACCTTGGACGCCTCTGCTCATCAGGTCGGCTCGCGCTGAAGCTTCATTGGTATGCGTCAATGCACGCATGGCGTTGTCTTTGAACATAGCACCTTTCCACTCCGGTGAGCGCATCATTTCATCGGATGCCACGGCAGTACTTTCGTCTTTGTAAGCACGGCCTCTGCGCCCTAAGCCATAGCCGCCAGCCAAACCCCCGGCGGCGCCATGCCCCATCCGGTTCATTCTGTTCGTGACTGCGTTGTTACCCTTCCATAATTGGCCGGTTTGTCGTTTTGCTGACGCCTGGGCAAGGCTTTCCTGACGCTTCTTTGTCTGACGGTCGAAAATGCCCCGGCCTCTGTCGTTGGCTAAACCTGCGACGGTAGCGAACAGCCCCCCCGCAAGCTTAAAGGTTGCTGGTATAAAGAAGTAGGGGGCGATGTAGGCGACGATTGCTACAAAGAAACCCAAGAATCCACTTTGCGTACTGCTTGAAACCCCGGCAAATATGCGACCCATAGTAATCAGGGCTATGATAAGTGGATACATTAATAGTAGTTTAGAAAAGCTTCCCCACCAGGTTTTCCATAGTTTATCGTTACCCGGGAATATCCAGGATAATATTGCCAACGGGGCGGCCAGCAAAAGCGTAAGTAACAGCACCTGCCGAAGGGTCAAGACTAAGAAGCCTATAAATATGGCTATCAATGCTACGAACCCATAACTAAGCAATATGCCTAATAGCGCGGGTCCAACGGCAAATCCCGCTATACCAGCTACAACGACGGCAGATAGCGTTAAAGTTGCACCTCCACCACCGCCGAGTACTTCTGCGAGAGAAGTAGGAATATCGGTGCCGTTGAAAGGGGTCGTTAGCAATCCTTGAACACCCCCACCTACATTGTTAGTGAACGTAATCAGAAAGGTTGTAATTTCCCAGGATAGCGCAATGAACATCGTGGCTATGATGAACCTTGGCAGAGCCTTTTTGATGGCGTAGGCGCTAACGAATTCAAAACCGAGTGCAGTACTGATGACCATGACCAATATTATCGGCAGCAGGATGCTATAGGCGATGGTGCGCATGACTCCCCAAGCTTGTTTCATCGGACTGGCGTCATCAAAGTCGCCCGGTGGCACTCTTAGCAAACTTTGAATTTGATTATCTAGGCTGGTGAGTTGTGCGTCGATAAACTCAAGAATGGAACAGAATATCCAACCTAGGTCGCCTCCTGTGTCTTCACAAGTTTTCTCGTCTTCACCAGCATCAGGGTTAGCGTTCGGGTCAATTGGTGGATCGCTGCGTTTTTGAACGTCACCTATCTTTACCGATTCAATATTTCCGCCTTCGTTGTAGCTACCACTTGACGGGTTACTGTCGGATATTCCAACGTAATGATTGCTTTCCTCCACGCTGACGTATCTTTCGGTCTGAATATCATCAGCGACAAAGTTGCCGCCGTAGCCATCAACTCGAACTACAGCATTTTCGCCAACCCACCTGAACCATATCTGGGCTCTATTGCCTCCCCCCGGCAATGTTTCGTTAACTAATTCGGCCTGGCTAAGCGGCTTGTCTTTTCCGGCAATAACATCTTTACATCCCAAGCCTGGGACGTTTATATTTACTATCTGTAGCTCAGTACTGCTGCCTACAAAAATTTTTGAATCACAGTCGCCATTATTTCTGAAGTAATCTCTGTCGCCATTTCCGATGTCACTATCGATAAAATCGCCGACAACCTGTTGCGCAACGTACTGATTTATTTGGGCTATCGTTAAGTCGTCAAAGTCGCTGTGAATGTCGCCGTTATCGCGGTCTGCCTGAGTGAAAGTGACACTAGTAACCGTAATTTTCCCGGCGTGAGCATATGAGCCACTGAACCCAATGGCATAGACTGCCTGGGTATACAAAAGAGCCGCCGCACATGCAAATAAAAGCAGGGCAAAAAATCTAGGCACTGTCCGGCGAAGAAGCATAAGCTAATTCTAACACCCCGAATGTGTATTATTACAACTTTTTGTGTTGTATGGATTATCGGAGATTCAGGTGGAAGCGCATTCCGATGATATCGGTAGTGCCGTCTGGCTGTTCTTCTGTGCGGAATTCAAGCTGGTCAGTCACCTGCCCATACCAATCGCTGCTCGATACCAGTCCCTGCCAATCGTCGGCATCTGAAATCTGGAAATATACTGGCCCTCCGCTGCTAACTATATAACCAAATTCGTCGCTTCGCGTAAACTCAGCCGGTGTAGAGGCTTCGTCATATATAACCATCTGAAAGTTCCCGTGTGAAGCCATGTCGGTGTATTCCGCATAGGGTTCTACTACTACATTTTGGCGGTAGTCGGCCATAACTTCTTTGACGGCATCACTGGTAGTAAATTCGTCTAGGCATTCCTGACTGCCGGTACTTAAATAACAGGCCATCAGGGCGAGCGCTGATTCGCCGAAGGCGTTTAAGTCGCTGGTATCACGGAGTTTTGGTACGCGAATTTCCTGTCCGTTCGCCCGGGTAGCTGTTATGAATTCTTCGCTTGGTATAAGTGCGTCAGCTACTCTGACGGTAGCACCACTTCCTTCGATTGGAGGAGCTACTTCTGTAGAAGGGGTAACCACGATGACCTCATCTTCTGGCAAAATTTCTTGAGTGCTCGGGGTGACTTCATCCGCTGGATCTATAGTTCGAGGACTTTCAGTCCCATTATCTCGACCTGCAAGGAAGCCAGCACCTGCTGCGAGTAATGCGAGCGCACCACCACCGACGAACATGGCAATTTTATTACGATTTTTTTTGTCTTCTGTATCTGTAACAAGGGTGTCAGTTTGTGTCACTGGCTGTGAAGTCAACGAGCCGGGGTGTTCCGGTGTTTCTAGTCCGCGGGTCGCTGCCATTTCAAGAGACGTTCCATCATCATGTATCGGCCGTTCAAGACCCAGATTTCCAGAGTGTGGAATCGGTCGTGCCGTCACATCAGTAACATCACCAACTTCTTGATTTTGATGACCATCGCCTTCTGGCCGGATAATATCGCTCATAATTAATCTCCTAAACTTAGAAAGCCACCCTAACGTGCTTTACGCTTATTTTACCACTTAAGTTGTTTAATAGCAAAAATGCCGATAAGCTGGAAATCGATGAGTTTTGCAAAGAATCGAAAAAGCTTGTCAGGCTATCCAAACGGCACTATAATCGACCATAATGTTCAAGCTAAAACAGAAACTGACTTTTAGCTGCTTGCTTATTGCTTTGCTCGCAGCTCAGCTATTGTTACTTACCGCTAACCCAGTTAGTGCAAATCACGCTTCTTGTGGCGGTGGCGCTGACTCCCAAGAAAGATGCATAATGAGCCAGCGTGATAGCGCAAATACAAGTTGTTATGAGAATAACGAAGGTTCAAACGATGCCATAGCTAGTTGTGTTCAGCAAGTTACTGCTCATTTTAGTTTTACAGGACCCCGGGACGATGCTCCTCCATTACCCGCAGATGCCTTACCTCAAACTCCCGGCAGCCCCGAAGGAGATTGTAAGCCACAGGGCAACGAGCCTCTGAGTAAAGATAATTGCGGTATCATGTTTTATATCGCCCAGTTTACGAGAGTTCTTTCGGGCTTGGTGGGTGTCGTCGTAGTCGTTATGATTGCGTACGGAGGTATTCAATATTCCATGTCAAAAGACAACCCCCAAGAAGCAGCGGCAGCAAAAGATCGGATTCGTAATGCAGTCATCGCACTCGTGTTCTATATGTTCATATTTGCGTTCTTGCAGTACCTCATACCAGGAGGATTATTCTAACCATGAAACGTAGATTGCTTTCTGTAGTACTGCTGTTCACTGTTACGTTTGCCGGCGGCGCAGTACTGTTACCAGCAGCCGCACATGCGGCGACAAGGGCTAACTGCGTAGAAAGCGCCGGTGGTTTCTTGTCTTTCCCTACCTGGTATAAATATCTTGACCCGGTTTTTGACGATGCGAGCAAGGCATGCAACCTAAATTTAGCGTTCCCGGACGACATCGGGAAGGTACTTTTAGCCGTTTTCGAAATCATACTCAGAGTCGGCAGCCTGGTAGCTATCGGGTATGTGATTTATGGAGGTATTCAATATATTATTAGCCAGGGCGAGCCAGAGCGAATAAAAAATGCCCGAACTACCATAATTAACGCCATTATAGGCATGGTGATTACAATATTTGCGTCAGCAATAGTTAGTTTAATAGGAAATAGCATCACATGAAATCCTACCTGTTCAACTTGGCTCAAACTGTCCTTACTACGGAAGACGGGGGTATTCCGCGGGTTGACTTATCCCAGGCAAGTATCGGTAGCATATTGCGACTTGTATTTGGATTAGCAGGGGCGGTTTCAGTGCTTATTATTACTATTGCTGCATTTCAGTACGTTACTTCTCAGGGCGAACCGCAGTCTACTGCTAAAGCCAAAAATACCATCATGTACGCTCTTATCGGATTGGCTATCTGCATAACTGCATTTAGTATAGTTACATTTATATTGGTGAGAATATGAAAAAAATCTTCACTTCATTTTTAATCGCAGTCAGCTTAATGTTTATAGCTGGTCCTGGCCTGGCTATAGCCCAGACGGACGTACTAAAAGGTCCATGCGATTTAGAGCCGAATGCTTTAGCCTGCCAAGGCAGGGGCGAACAAAAACCTGAATGTAACTCAGTGTATGGGCAGTGTGGAGTTATTACGAAGGCTACCCAACTAATGGCCATATTGGTCGGTGTAGCGGCCGTAATCGTTATCATCATCGGCGGGTTCCTATATGTCCTTTCATCAGGTGACCCGAGCAGGGTTAACAGTGCTAAAAGTATGATTTTGTATGCTATTATCGGTTTAGTGGTTGCCGTATTGGCACAATCAATCGTCGTTTACATCTTAAAAAAATTATAAGGAGAAAACATGAATATAATTAAGAAACTAAGTATCGCAATGAGTGCATTCGGCCTCCTCTTTGCTTTCGCAGTGGTCCCTTCAATCAGTGCGCAAACACCTAGAGACAGCGTGTGTGAAGGCGTCGTTATTGCGACTGGCCAAGGTTGTGACGGGCCTGGTGCAGAAACTGCCGTCAATAAGACCATTCGGCTTGTAGTGAACACGCTGAGCCTTATTGTAGGAGTAGTAGCGGTCATAATGATTATCATCGGTGGCCTCAAGTACATTACCAGCAGCGGGGATTCTAATAATGTATCCAGCGCCAAAAACACCATATTATATGCCGTCATCGGCCTCGTAATCGTGGCGCTTGCACAAGTGATCGTCAGGTTTGTATTAGATAAGACCAGTGTTTAATCTATATACGTATATTGCACCATACCCCTGTTTAACTTGATAGCCGCGCTAAATATTGGTATAAGTAAGACTATATATTTAAGAAAGGTAAACAATGACAAAAGTAAAAGAAATATTAATGAGTTTGATGCTATTGGGTTCTACCCTGTTTGCGCCGCTTGCTCTAATCGCTCCGGTTGCAGCCCAAGACTGTCTTGATGGCGGTGGTTCGGCTGATATCACGGGATGTTTAGACCAAGGCACGTGTCTTGATACATCATCCGATGCAGGTTGTGGTGATCAAGGTGATGCTGAATCTCGTGTAAATGAAATCATTCGACTGGTTATCAATATTTTCTCGCTTATCGTAGGTGTTATAGCAGTCATCATGATTATCATCGGTGGACTGAAGTACATTACGTCTGGCGGGGATTCCAGTAACGTATCTGGTGCCAAAAACACCATACTCTACGCCATTATCGGCCTAGTCATAGTCGCATTAGCACAAGTAATTGTCCGCTTTGTACTACAAAAAACAACCGGCGTCGAAGGCTAATAGCTTTCAGAATTCTAAAAACGGTGCCCTTCACGGCACCGTTTTTATTTTCTCAGATTCTATGAATAATAAAATCACCGTAATTTATACGGTGATTTTATTTGTGAAGTCGGCTAACTCTTAAAGGACTTGAATCTTTTTGACGGTGTCCTGCTTTAGTTTAGTAAAGCTAATGGTCAGTACGCCATCTTTTAGAACAGCTTCAATCTCATCTTCTTTAACTGGTACTGGCAATGCGATACTACGGCTAAACTCGCCCCAGTAACATTCTTGCACAAAATAATTTTCGACGTCGTCTTCGTTGCCGGCACTTAAAGTGCCACGAATGCTGAGGGTATTATCCGAAATACTAACATCTAGGTCTGGCTTGTTGACGCCAGCTGTACGAGCTTTAACAACCAAGCGCTCTTTAGTTTCGTAAACATCTACGGCTAATTGGCCTGGAACAGCGTCTTCTTCGTCCCAATCATCGGCAGCTGGTGCGTTCGCACCGTCTTCGTCTTGAGTTATGGGATTAGTAGTTACGTCAAAATCATCCTCGCCCAAGAATGCTGCAGTCAGCTCATCTTCCATCAATAGGTCTTCGTCGCGGCTTCGTCTAGCCATAGTATTGTTATCCTCCGCGTCAGAACCGACGGTCGGCTTTCGTAAAGTCAGCAAGCTGCCCTTACGTATGGCCTCTGGTCGCTTCTTCCTTTCAGTTTTCCAAACAGTCGCTAACGCTCCTTGGTTTGAAAAACTGGATTTAATAAGTTTTTCTTCGATGTTTGCAATTTTTGTTACTCATCAGTATAGCTAGTGTATTCAAGGGGCGCAACAGAGCTTATCCTTATTTACAACAGTACTAATAACAACATGCATAATCTACGGGGTGATTACAGGTTACGTACCCTATTCTGATCCGACTTTACTGGACTTACGCAGACTAACACATTCCTGTACCAAATCTGACCGGCTGCAAACTTCCATCTTTCTCTCGGCGTAGCTAGGCTACTCCTCCAGAAATTTGTAAAGTTTTCGCTCAGTCATATTTACCCCAGAAAAAGCGTTAGTTTGCGTAAGTCCAGTTTACCCATAGTGATACACTTGAAATATGTTGCTTGTAGAGAAAGCGTTAAGTTTTATGGCTCCGCACGAGTGTATAACTTGTCATAAAGAAGGTGCGTTAGTTTGTGTGATGTGTGCTGAGGATGTTTTCGAAGAAGTACCAGACCGTTGCTATCGATGCTTAGCTATGAGTAAGGACAGTGCCGTTTGTGTGAAATGTCGTCAAACTTCACCTCTTAAACACGTTTGGGTGGCTACAGAATATGGTGGTGTATCTAAGCAATTAATAAAGCTACTTAAGTTTGAACGTGCCAAAGCTGCCTGTGAACCGATAGCCGCTCACATGACGCGTACTTTGCCCTATTTCTATAGCGAAACTATCATGGTTCATATCCCTACGGCCACGTCGAGACAGCGAATGCGTGGTTATGATCAGTCAGAACTCATCGCAAAATTAGTAGCGCGCCAAAAGGGCGTACGATACGAACCGCTTTTAGTACGGCTTGGACAGGACCGTCAGGTTGGGGCTACCAGAAAGCAACGTTACGAGCAGGCCAAGAGTATGTTTAACGCGTGCAAACCAGAAACCATACGTGGTGCTCACATATTACTGATTGACGACATCTTGACCACCGGTGCGTCACTAGAGTCGGCGGCCAAAGTTCTGAAAGAAGCAGGAGCTAAACAGATAACTGCAGCCGTTTTTGCCCAGAAGCATTAGGTTGGCCAACAACCCCTACAACTGCTATAATCAGCCTCTGTTGCGGAAGGGTGTCCGAGTGGTTGAAGGAAACAGTCTTGAAAACTGTCGTGCCGGCAACGGTACCGAGGGTTCGAATCCCTCCCCTTCCGCCAACCTATGTAGCAGCTATACAATTGACCAAACCAAGGCATTGCCTGTTTGAGCAATTGAGAGGAGTAACTGTACGAGAGCTTGCCTGACAACTTTTGAAACTTGTTTTAAAAAGTTTTCTGGTAGGCTTGGAACAGATTACGACAAGGAGAGGTACCCAAGTGGCTTAAGGGGATGGTTTGCTAAATCATTAGGGGGGCGAAAGCTCCCGCGAGGGTTCGAATCCCTCTCTCTCCGCCAAGTAAAAAAGACCCATATCAGGGTCTTTTTTACTTGCGCAAGGGATTCGAACGGGTTTGCCAGTGGCAAACCCCGGGCCCGTAGCCCAAAAGTTGCTAGCAGCAGGTTTTGGGTTGAATAGCCACGACATTTTGTCGTCGGCCAAGGCGAATCCCTCTCTCTAGCTTCCTCCCTCAAAAAAACACTCCATTTAGAGTCTTTTTCTTTTCTGCGGTACAATACGCTTATGCAACCAGGAGATACGATAGACCCAGGCTCACAGAAGTCTGATGATCCGACTCAGCCTCAGACAGTCGTCCAGATTGACCATGCGCAGCAAGCCCCCGCAACTCCTTTTCCACAACCGGAATCACCAGCGCAGCCAACTGAGCAGTCTGTGTCTCAGAGTTCAAATCCTGAACCGACACCCGAGACCGAGAAAGAGTCAGCGCCACCAGAGCCGAAAAGCCAATGGCAATTCAATGCCGAAGAAGATTCAGACACAGCGTCCGTTACTTCCACAGCCACACACGATCCAGTTGAATGGACCGCTTCCGAATACATCGCCCACGAAAAAGGTGCCAACTGGTACTTCATACTCGGTGCTGTCGTAATTATTTTCGCAGTTTTCGTGTATCTGCTTACTCAAGAATTGGTGTCGACGGTTGTAATTATCATTATGGGCGCAGCTTTTGGGGCGTTTGCTATGCGAAAGCCACAGGAACTGAAGTATCGACTTGATAATAACGCATTACATGTCGGCGCTCGCAGTTACCTTTACTCACAATTCAAATCGTTTACGGTCGTCGAAGAAGGCGTGATTCACTCTATTATGCTCATGCCCTTGCAACGCTTTATGCCGCCGCTGAGTGTTTACTACGCCCCGGAAGATGAAGATAAAATCGCCGAAGCCCTTAGTAGCTACCTACCTTACGAAGATCGCAAACAAGATTTTGTAGATAAACTCATGCGCAGGATAAGGTTCTAGTCCTGGTATTCACCCCTGTTTTGTGCTAAACTCTTCACTTGTTACTTGCCTTTTAGGGAAAAGAGCAGCCCGAGACTTTGGCTTAGCCAAAGCCCGGCGCGATGAGAAAAACCGTAGGTTTGTCTCATTACCGAGTGCCCGTAGCTCAGCTGGATAGAGCGTCTGTTTGCGGTACAGAAGGTCGTAGGTTCAAATCCTGTCGGGCACACCATTTTATCGGGTAAAATCAGTAATATATATTGTCACATACTTGCCATAGGACTATACTTCTGCAAAATATCGTAGGAGAAACAAAATGGCAGAAAATTATCAAGAATCGGGAGAGGTAACCGGTCTATTTGATGCTGATGCCCTTTTGCGCCGTCGGGTCGAGCTGCATCATGAACTAGGAGTAATCAGCGGCAAGCTGTGCGAGATTAATATTGAACACAGTGAGTGCGTAGATGCGATTATTAAAATCAATATGGAACTACAAACAAGAGGTATCGGCACAACTAAAATACAAGCAGAGCTTTATCAGTCTCTGCCCGAAGAAGAAACGGCGTAAATATTGATTATATCGCGGCCGTAGTACTAAATGGCTATAAAAGTAGATTATTTAACAGTCCAAACTACCCTGGCTTGGTAGTATTTAGATACAAGGAGGGGGTAATATGATTCAACAAAATTTCGTCCAAAGATACTACATCAGAGACACAGAGACCAACGAACTTTGGTGTTTCGATAACCGTTTTATATCTGGCGATACAGCCGTCTTATAATTCTGAAGCGACTTTAAACTTTTGGAACCGAGGTATGAGTATTTCGGTTTTGATACCAAAGTGTAAGTAAGATTCCCGCGCCTACAGCAATATAGACTATGTAAAACTGCATCAATGCGGCGTTATATTCACCGGCAAGCGATTTTGCAACACCAGCTGCACTCGACTGAAAAGCATCTTTAGGTTGATTCATTTGATTGAATAAATATGTAATAAGCAATGAACCTACAGCCAGAAATGCGCCCGTACCTAACAGGGTTGTTGCTATTCGTCGCAACCCCTTACGCTTATCTTCGCTTAAGAATAAAACAGCCGTAGCTAATAGCAAACTCGAGATTCCAAGAATCCACGGCAACAAGCGTAGAGCACTGAATACATCTGGTGCGGCCTCAAAATTCTGTGCAATCGTTCTTCCTTGCTCATCTTTAGGCAAATCTTCTGCAGTAAAGACAGCGTCCTTCAAGAATTCTTCACTATTTAATATTTCGGTCACCACCCGTTCCCGAATTGTACTTCCAAGTAGTCCGGGTGGACGGCAATCTACTGAAAAAGGGTCAACATCTGGGCTTAATGTTTGTAGTTGAGCAAAAGTACAGGGCGGTAGTGCTTCGTAACGTTTTACGGCATAATCCCCTACTCCGTCAGCGAAACGTTGTTTAGCGTCAGTCAAGTCGACAGAAAACTGTGGGGTTGGCGTTTCTCCCGCTAGCCATGTATAAAAACCATCAATGATTGAACCGCTGTTTTGACTTAGCAACTCAGGAGGAAAGGCATTTTCGGCTGCGGCTTGGATTTCAGGATTATCTAACGGAAGCTGTTCATTACCAGAGAGTGCTTCTTCTTTAGCGTTCTCTAGCACAATCTCGACAGCGCTATCATACAAGCTATTTTCTTCAGCTGCTTGCTTGATTTTATCCGAGGTCCCAAACACCATCCACCCAGCCCCGGTAAGTGCCAGAGAAAACAGGGTTATTTTAAGAAGACTAGATGAAGCGACCAGTAAAAACTTTTTTACCATACACCTATTGTACGGCAGCTAAGCCTGGCATTTGTGTTGGTGTTTGGGTCTCTCCTGATTCATGAAATCCTATCGCGGAAATACCACCACCATCGCCACCATGGCTTAACATTTGACCGATACTCCGTGCGATAGTGTGTATGTTCAATCTACGTAGCTCCGCACCATGTTCTAACAGCGGCTCCGAACATCGGTCGCGTACACCATTGAAAATAGCGTCCGTATCGTACATATCATTTTCATTCAAATCCATCATTGTTCCACGGAGACCATTCAGGCATAAATTGGTTACACTTTCGGTAAGTGAATCGGTTAGATAAAGCGCTCGGTAGGGGTTATCGCCTTCTGGAGAAACCCGCCATGTAACTGATGAGCGCACCAGATATTGCTGTGAGCGATCCACCAATAGCTCACCTAAGTCATTTGATCGGTCTTGTACGCTGATTTTATTTATTGAATGTGTAGCTGGGAATGTAAAACGTACGCCAGGCCCGACAATTTTGGGTGCAGGCTCGATTATTTGACCGAGTTCGTCTAGCTCGCTTCGATAGAACTGAACTTTTCCAAAACGAGTACGCACACCCATTTCACCGGTTTTTATGGTTGTTACGGCTTTAAAAGCCGATGTGATAGCAAGAGCGGAAGCGCCTATTCCAGTCGCTAAGCCCCTGCTTGCGTCGAAGCCGCCCGAGAGTACTTCCATTGCCGCTGCTCTCATTTTTTTTGTCTCGCATTCATCATTAGTTAATTGCAGTATGCACCTTTCTGCACAAAAAGTGGAGCGTTATTTAAAACAACTTAGTGCGAGGTACAATATGTGTATGCAAGATTCGATATTTACAAAAATCATCAAAGGCGAAATTTCCTGCCACAAAGTCTATGAAGACGAACTTACGATAGCGTTTATGGATATCAATCCGGTGCAGCCCGGTATGGTGCTGGTTATTCCTAAGAAGCAGATCGACCATTTCACCGACCTTCCCGACGAAGATTACGAGGCTGTAATGCGAACTGTTAAAAAAGTAGGCGTCAAAATGCGCGAGGTTTTCTCTGGTAAGCGGGTTGCAGTCATGGTTGAAGGCCTTGATGTGCCACACGCCCACGTAAAACTGTTCCCTTTTGCCTCACCCGCTGAATATCGTTCGCTGCCCAACACCTCCACCGAACCCAACCATCCCGCCCTCGCCCAAATGGCAGAAAAATTAAAAGTAGAGTAAGCTTAGCAATATGTTTGGAAACACCTCTATTGCCCTTATTTTTAGCATTGGTTTTGCTGCTTGGGTGTACGCTAAAACACAGCGTTCTTCTGGTAACAACACCAAATCTTCCCTTATTG
>JACDFO010000020.1 GCA_013815785.1 Candidatus Saccharimonadota bacterium
ACTAACGTCTGACCAGGGTTTGCACCGCGTTTGGCGAAGTTAGAAGTCAAACTAACGCGTGAAGCCGCACCTTGACGGATATCTGTGTACACGACCGTAACAACATTAGAATCCGGACCCGCCTGGTCAAGTGCATCGTATACACGAGCCACAAGTTCGTTCTGACCATTAAAAAGATCAATAATAATCGAGTAGCTACCACCTTTACATACCACCGAACCGGCGAACACGTTGTTTTTGAATACTTTGACCAGTAAATCATTTTGACAAATCCCACTAACCGTAATCGGCAGCGTCCTAAAGCCCTGACCATTGGTTGGAACCGAAATGGTAGCCCCAGTAGTAGGCGGCGGAGCTGATAATTTACCTTCAATGCCAACCGAACCACTTTGAGGGTTTTCTACTTGGGCTGCGACAGGACTAAGGGTTACAGCTAAACCCAGACTGCAACATATCAAACCTAGTACAATTACTCGCAATCTCTTCATCTTAGAAGTAGTGTACGTTGTGAGCGGTTTAAGCTCAAGCATATACTGGTTCTGGCGCAAAATAGTAGTGCGCCCTTGCCATTTTGGCAGTTATTTTTTGCCGTGCTTGGTTTTTGGAACACTTAGGCGGCGATAAAGGAAATATCCACCGGCTGCAACGCCGATAACTAGAAGTGCCAGCACTATGAGCGACCACGCCGGCAAATACCAGAATGTTGCCGATGAGCTAATTAGTTCTCCCCCGCCCTGACTGTAACCAAGATTAGCGCTTATAGTATAACGACCAATCCAGCCTTTTGAAGGTTTAGATAATGAATCGTCAAACTTGCGAATACTATCGGGCAAAATATTCGCCCTAGGCTCAACGTTGTTAAGTTCGTATTCTGCAACTACCGCACCGAACATATTCTTGACTTGCACTTTACCGAACGGCTGTACATGTATATCACCGCTGTTTTTAAGACGCGTCAACACACTCACATCACCGCTAGTAAAAAAGCTCTTAGCTCTGCCATTTTGGCCGGCTGTTAATTCTAAAAGATCCAATCTTTCAGTAAGGTTACCTGGTACACGAACCAAAACAATCGTACCAACACTAGCAGTTAAACCAACATTCCCCGCACCTGTGGCACTGGCTGGGACAAAGCGAATAGCACCATAATAACCACCAGAATTTGCGTTTTCAGGCACGCGAATATTAACGTTTACATCCTTCTTTTCTCGCGGTCCCAGGTTAATATCTGGCAATACTTCTACTAGCGATTTAAAGTTATTTTTAGGTGCAGGCACACTGTCATCTAAAATCAGGCGAGGCTCGCCATTTTCTATCTCATTACTAATAAAATTATTAACTACAGGTTGAGCAACGACACTAGCGTCGGTCGGATTCTCAACGCTAACTACTAGCTGGCGATTGCTTCCTTTTTCGATAACATACTCACTGCGCACAGGTGAAATTCTAAAACCGTTGCCCGATCCGGTGGTTGTTTGCGCACTTGTGGTCGCTGCAACAACAAATAACACCATGATCGATGCCACGATTGCCGCGCTAGTCCGTTTTAATACTCCAGTCATATTTCTACCCCTCGTTTTGTTTACTATTAGCGTTATATGGCCAATACTAACATAATCCTTAAAAATTCGCCAAGCAGATAAATGAGATGGTTGTAGCATACACGCCCGCTGGCTGATTAGTACCGATATTTGCGATATAACTAACGGTAAACTTGCGGTAATCATTTGGGCCTGGCGCACTAGCAACTACATCGCCTGACTGAAAACGGTATAGGTTTGGATTATTGTAATTAGCATTCACCCCCGCAACTCCAGGACCGGTAGGGTCGGCCCCAATGGCTGGATTGGCGTTAGCCCTAAGATTAAGCCCAAACTGGCTGGTACCGGCGCTAGATGCCGTCTGCGAAGCCAAAGGCGTAATAACGTTGGTACCGGAAGTAAGTGTTGTGCCGCTTAGTGTAATGCTTAGGCCTGAAGGGGCGTTAGTTACTGCTACCATTTCGGACTGGGCGCTCTTGGTTTGACTGGTAGAGAATTCACCGAGGTCGATTAAAAAGCTAGTGGCTGTAGAACAGTCAAAACCAACAATAGTTACGCTGGCGCAAAAACGTAAAAACGGTGGCACTTCGGCGCTCACATTGAACTGCCTGTTGACAGATAGTGCTATACCGCCCTGCTGAATTGCTATGCCAGTGGCGTCATCTGAGCTAAAAGTGCGCAATCGGATATAAAAAGTGCCTACATCTGTGGGATTCATGATGTTATCAAACTCATACTCTACGTCTGCAGTAGTCACAAGTACCGGAAAGCGGGTTAGTATAATGTTATTAGCGTTTGAATTAGCATGTATGCTGAACCCTGTTTCGCCGGTCTGACTGACAATGTTTGTGCTCGTAGCATCAAAGCCATTAGGGGCAACGCAGGCTGATTCTGGGATAGGATCGTTAGAACAAAATTCTAACTGCACAGAGCCGACTGGCGATACAAAATCAGTAAAAGTAAAACTGACCACGTGCGTAGTGTTTGCCCCGGCAGCGCTATCTGACATTTTGTCACTGCGGTTTAATAGCGTGGTAGCAGCAAAAACAGACGGCACTGATTGAATCATCAGTGCCGCCGTAAAGAGAACTATGCTTAGAACTAATTTGAGTGAACGGTCAGTCTTGTTTGCTCGCTTTGTTTGCATAGTCCTGTCATTGCAACCTCTAGTAGTTACCTGTGGCGATGAACGTCAAGGTAGATGTGTAAATACCCGGTTCGGTAGTTGTTGCGATGTTACCTATGAACACCAGCACACCAGTTGACTGTGCACCAGGGGTTTTGGAGGCAATTGTGTTACCAAACGTAGTCGATAAGTTATTGCCAGCCGTTGTAACGTCGAAGGCAAACAAGGCTGCGCCAGCACCACCAGGTGCGGCCGTACCGGCAGTTTGTGTTGTAGCGCTACACGCACCGTCATCGTAAGGCGTGGCTGGAGTTAGTCCAGCTACCCCGCCGCCAGTATCGCGGTAGGTACAGAAGCCAAATTCTTCTGTTCCAGCCGTACTGTTGTTTGCAGTGGCACCCATACCATTAATCGTAAAGCTGCCTGATGTCAGCGTCGCACCTTTGGCACGGATGGTTACGTTGTTGGAAGCGTTAGTCGAGACGTTGTATTTGGCAGTTTTATCTACGAAAGGTCCCGCATCGCTAAGTACCCCATTAGTGTCTCCTAATGGCACTGCTGTACCAGAAACTGCGGAACAGTCTGTGTAGTTAGCGGCCGATGTGTAAACACAGAATGTCAAGCGCTCTTGAACCTTAGCCGTCACCGTAATCTGTGCCGCTGTACTGAGAGCAACACCACCAGCGTGTGCCAACGGTGGTTCTGCGCCAGGAGCAATTGAGGTATAGCTTTGTGCGCCACCAGTGGTCGTAAAGGTTAGAATACGAGCGTAAAATGTCGTATTCGAGTTAGTTGGGTTGGTAATACCGTCGTTACCGGCTGCCCCGCCTAAGTCGAATGAAATTGTGGTGCTACCAGCAACGTTGGCTGCTGTACGTGCTAGAACAACTTTGTTGGCTGTTGTGGCGGCGTCAACTGTCCAGTCAGTTACTCCACTTTGCTGAGGGACAGGCACAACAAGGTTAGTTTCGTTTGTATCAAAACCGGTTGGGGCGGTACATGTATCGCCAATAATAGGGCTGTTGGCGCAAAAATCAACAACCAAACCTCCGATGTTGCCGCCCGATGGCACAACAAAACTGACGTCATATGTAACGTCTTGACCGGCAGTACTGGCACCTGAGGCCGAACTGCTCATTTTAATTTCTCGGGCCGTGATCAGTCCGTATGCGCTTGCTTTCTGGCGAGAGAGGAGAGGTGACATACTCGCCAAAACCAGCAAAACAGCAACAGCTAGTGCTGAGGGCCGTCTAAGCTTGTCTGTTAAAACCATAGAAGTTTCTCCTTTGTATGGATTTTTTTATTTTTGTAGTAGACGCGCTAAATGTACCATGCGCTTATGCTAAAAGCAATAGTTATAACCCTAAAGTTATCCACAGATTCGTATCAATAGGTGCCGGTGGCGACTAAAATATGATTAAAGGTATACTGACCAGACTCTGTTGTGTCGCTGATATTAAATATGTAGGACATAGTATAAATAGTTACGCTGGTGCTTTTAACTGAGCGGGCAATGACGTCACCTTTATTATATTTGAATTGATTTATTGTATCGTATCCACTCTCTACCTGGCCGAATGAGAATGTTGCATCTGGTACTTGCTGCAACTCAGCGCCTACATCAGGTGCAGAGTTATCTTTGAGATTAATACCGAACTGTTCTGTACCAGGACTGGATGCTGTGGGCGAGCCAAGTGGTGCGATAGTTTGAGCAGGATTAGATACATTAGCAGGCGGGTCTGACTCTGTTCGCACAACATATCCACTGGCCTGCCATGCGCGCACATAAAAAGAACCGGAAGCTGTGGAAACGGATGACGGGTTAAGGTAACCAAGATCTATATTGGCAGCCGTGACGACAAATTCAATAAACGGTTCATCGGTAGTATTAAAACCGGCATAAGCCTGATAATTCAAACTAGCCGTGTTACCGATAGTCAGTTCGCCGGCAGTTTGGCGGGCGCGATACGTACCAGAGACTGCGTCAAGTTCTCCGCCAGTTCCAAAAATAGTCTGGTCTACACGGTAATTGGTAGATGACGATGATTGTGCAAATACCCCTGCAGGAATGTATGCCAAAAGCATGGCCAGTACTAGCGACAACCCTTTTTGTCTGTTTTTTCTCATATTACCTTAATTCTAACATAAGCATATCGGAGCTACCTGACTGGTGCGTAAGGTGTGTTATATAGTATGCTTATGCTTAAGTAGGTGGCATGGAAGAAAATAAAGCAGACAATTCATTAGACGACAGCAACTCCCTTGAAAGTACGGGAACGTCCTCACCCGACGAAAATTCAGTGGGTAGTGCTGGGGGGGACAAAAAAGCAGAACATAAAAAAAAGCGGTTTGGCGGAGGCATAAAAGGTCTGGCTAGCCATTTGAATATATATTTGCTTTTATTCATACTAATCTTAGTCTTGGCAGCCTTTGTGGTGTTTATCGGTTTGCAACGCAGTAAGAAAGAGCTGGCCCAGCCAACTATCACCACCACACCGCTCACACAAGAAGCATTAGACCAAATAAACAACACTGACACCACCGTTGGGGACCCTAAACAAACACTGTCTATCGAGTCGAATGCTATTTTTTCTGGAGGCGTGCTGGTTAAAGGCAGTTTGGATGTTGCCGGAGCCATAAAAGTCGGTGGAGCCTTGAACTTGCCTGGCATTACTGTGTCTGGGGCAAGCAGTTTTGATCAAATAAATGCCAACGGCTTAGCCGTATCAGGTGACAGCGGCCTACAAGGCAGCTTGAACGTACAGAAAAATTTGACTGTGGCCGGTTCAGCACAGTTTGGAGGCCCAGTTTCTGTACCGCAGCTCAGCGTGCAAAGTTTAGTACTTACTGGCGATTTGGCTATTACTCGTCATATAGATGCTGGCGGCGGCACCCCGGGCCTTTCGAATGGGACAGCTCTAGGGGGTGGTGGAACTGCATCTATTAGTGGCTCCGATACGGCCGGTACTTTAACAATAAACACTGGTAGTGCCCCCGGAGTTGGTTGTTTTGCAACTATTAATTTTGTACAGAGATTCAACGGTGTTCCGCACGTCGTTATAACACCGGTTGGTTCAGCAGCGGCAAACATTAATTACTACATAAACCGTACCACCAGCAGCTTTAGCATTTGCACAACCAACCCTGCACCAGGTGGTGCCAATTTCTCGTTTGATTATATAGCGATCGATTAGCTTGCCTTAATCTAAACGAACTATTTGTAATGATATTTTAAACATCTAGAAAGACCACGACTTCGTCGGCTTTGACGTGCATGATACCGCGTACAATTGGTATTTTTTCTTCTCCGCTGTCACTGCGTACTATAACGTCGCCAGTATTGATAAGTGTCATGAAGTTGTGATGTCTGGGCAAGATATCGAATGGACCGGTATCGTTAACGGCTGAAATACTCTTTGCAAGGCCATCAAAATATACCTTGAAAGGTGCATACACTTTAATACGCATATGTTCTGCGTCGCCTGTATTTACTGCAACTTTTGTATCTTTTTTGGTATCCTCGGGCATATTATTGGTACCTGATTTAGGCAACGATCTCTTCAATTGATTGCAACGTCTGTTCACGTGTAAAGAAGTCACCCTCGACACCAGTGTGCTTGGTCATAACGTTCATATTCTGTGTAAAGTTAGCGATTAACTTCTTGGCTTTTGCGTAGTCGGCTCGGTCAGAGGCAGAAAGTTCGTTTTCGCCGATGATGGCAATAATACTCTTTAGTGAATCATATTTTTGCAACAAGGCTTGCACCTGAACACTCAAAACATAATGCCTATCCCCAACAACGTCAGGTGTTAATAGCGACGAGTTGGTGTTGTTAAGGTCCACGGCAGGGCGCATACCTTGCTCGGCAACTTTACGAGACAATACAATAATAGAGTCGAGTTCGTGCTGAATCATTTGCACCGCCGGGTCAGAAAGGTCGTCTGCTGGAACATAAATTGTCTGGACTGAGGTAATTGAGCCATTTTCGTTTGAGCTTAGGCGGTCTTGCAACAATTTCACATCCGAAAAAATGGTCGGCTCGTAGCCACCTTCGTTGGGAACTTGGTCCAAAATGGTCGAGAGCTCGTTTCTGGCCTGGATATAGCGATACATGTTGTCTGCAAAAAAGAGTATGTCCTTTTGTTCTTCGTCACGAAAGTGCTCGGCGAGCGCTACCGCAGACACAGCAATAAGCGAACGTTGTACCGGATTTTCGTTCATTTGCGCAAAAAACATACAGGTGTTTTTAAGCAGGTCGTTTTCGCGCAAGGTATCCCAAAGTTCATGACCTTCGCGAATACGCTCACCGATACCAGCAAAGAACGATAACCCTGAACCGGACTTGGCGATGTTGTTGATGAGCTCCATCGTCAGCACCGTCTTACCAACACCGGCTCCCCCGATAATTCCGATCTTGCGCCCTTTAACGAACGGTGTGAAGAAATCAATGACCTTGATGCCGGTTTCTAGGATTTCAGATTTTTGAATCTCAAACTTCGTGGAGTGGCCAGGCAGATTCATAATGTCTTTGTAAACAATGTCCTCGCCACTTATAGCCGGAAGACCATCCAATGGGTCGCCGAGTGCATCAAGGATACGGCCGATGGTTTTCTCGCCGGTCGGGATTTCTATTCCTTTCCCAGTGCATTGGACCGTCATACCTTTTTGAATACGACGATCGGTGCGGACGTTCAGACACATAGCCACACCACCTGTTTCGAGGTGATCCACGAGCAGCTTGGTGTTATGTCCGTTGTCGACTGCTATAAGCTCGCCGACACGCGGCGATGCTTCATCAAAGCGTACACGCACTACAAGGTCTTTGATCGAGACGACAATACCGGCACTCATTTTGAAGCCCCTGCAGCGGCACTCTTTTTCATACCGTTCACGATTTCTTTTAGCCGTTCATCCTTTATAGCGCGTCTGGCACGGTTGAAGTCTAGGTGTAGCTCTGATTTCGCTTCGTCGGCACGGGTGTGTGATGCTGACATAGCTCGGAAGCGACTGGCGTACTGCGCCAGCTTTGAGTTAAGGATTAGCTGACTCATCGCGATATGCATCATCGAACGCTCCAGGTGATCTACAACGTCATAGGTACTGGGTTCAAAAATATAGTTAGCTTCCGTGATAATTTCGTCGCCTTCATCAACGGACTTACCTTTCTGCTGGACCGCAGAAGAAAGCTCAATTCGCTTAACGTCCTGTACCATCAGTGATACGTATTCTTGATAAAAAACAGTGGTCGTACGGTACTGCTGCACTTCTTTAATTATGGGCGAAACATTGATGTCTTTATCTTTGTTGGGCAGTTTGTAATATTTTTTGTACGAAACGTTCCTTTGGGCTAGCTGAATCGCTCCATGGTGCCCAATGACAATAATTTCGTTTTTATCTTTATCGTACGTTTTTAACATCAATTGAATTAGCTTTTGGTCTATATCACCACTGAAGCCACCCTCGGCGGTGATAACAATATATAACTCTTTATCGATAATTTCTACTTCTTCGTCAGCATTACGGCCGAAACCGAAAAACGTACTCACCCGAAGCTGAGAATAAATATGCCAAAGTTCATTAAAAAATTCAGTCGCTTGCAATACTTGATTCTTAATCTGTGCAATGCGCATACTGGCAATACCTTCAAAGACACTCGTGAGTTCCACCAGCGTTCCCATGGCGGCTTCATCTCTTTCGATCTCGGCAGGGCGTTTACCCATGGAAAACCCCGGGCCTTAAGCCGAATGAAGTGATCATACTTTTGCTTCCTCTTTTTTTGCGCTCTCAGGTTTTGCATCAGATTTATCAGGCTCATCCTTTTTGTCTTCTGCGGACTCTTTTTTCTTATCATCTGATGCTGGGGCAGTCTCTTCTTTGGATTCTGATGGCTTGGTCTCAGGAATACCTTTGAGTTCTTGCACCGACTTGGCTTTGAGCTGGTCACGTATAGCGTCGTATTCTTCATCCTTTGTAATTTTTAAAGCAAACTCGCGGACATTCAGTTTCATGGTACCGATATCAAGGACTGCGCCGTCTTCCAGATTAAGCACGATATCCAGCATCAGCTGTTGGGACATCAATGAAAACGTATCACCGGGGCTCTGCGTAAACAATTCAAACAACCGCTTGCCCGTTGCGAGCGCTCGCTTGGCTTCTAATGCCAGTTCGGATCCGAAGTGAGAGAACTCTTCTGCTTGACGGTAATCGGCCAATAGCTTGAGAGTTTGTGCAGCCAGTGACTTCTGACGTTTGTTGTGGCCAACACCGCCAGCACGAGTAACACTAAGCCCAATATTAATTGCCGGCCTGACACCATTTCTAAAAATAGCCATATCCAAAATCCATTGACCATCAGTAATAGACATGACGTTTGTTGGCAAATAGGCTGTGATATCTCCGCCTGAAGCATTAATAACCGGTATAGATGTGAGGTGTTTTCCGTTACTATCTAAGCGCCCCGCCCGTTCTAACAAACTGGAGTGCGCGTAGAACATATCACCAGGATAGCTATCACGACCAGGACTAACGCCTGACATAAGAGCAACTTCGCGGTAGGCGTGCGCGTGAGAGCTGAGATCGTCATAAATAATAATGGTATCTTGATCGCATTTTTGCCAGAAATACTCTGCCATTGAACAGCCGATGTATGGCGCTAGGTAGCTGGTGATTAAAGATTCAAACATAGTACTAACCACCACGATTGCCTTTTCTAAGCCACCATTTTCTTGCAACCTAGCTAGTAGCGTATCTACATCGCTACGACGCTTGGCGACTAATACGTAGACCACAATCTGGTCAGTATCTTTTTGATTGATCGTCATCTGGGTTACGAGCGTACTTTTACCAGACTTACTATCACCAAGCAGTGCCATACGCTGACCGCGCACCATCGGGAACAGGGCATCGATAGTAGTTACACCGCTTTCTAATTGATCAGATAGCAGCTTGCGCTCGTACAGCGCCGGAGCTGAATTAAAAACCGGCCAAACTGAATCTGCCGTAATCGGACCTTTGCCGTCCAACGGTTCGCCCATTATCGAAATCACACGGCCGATAAAGCCTTTACCGACTTTACATACTAGCTCCTGGTGCTGCACGACACCGACCATACCGATAGTCAGCATGTCGCTACCAAGATGCAACACCACGACATGATCGTGCTGAACCTGGTGTACAAAACCTTTACTGCCGTCTTCAAACATTATCAACGAATTGACTGAACAGGGCTGCATTCCATGAATCTTGATAAGAAACTTATCGACAGCGATGACTTCACCGACAGGATTACCAGCTGAGACTAAACCCTGAAACTGCTTATTGTCAGAATTCATGTAGGTGTCACCTCTGCTGTTTGCAACTCTGGTTCTGCTTGCGCGGCGCGGATATTTTGCATCAATACATCACGCTTGGCTTTGAGGGTGGTACGCATACTGAAGTCGTAATATTTATTGGTTGTTCTGAGCATAAAACCAGCACCGATAGTTGGCTGCAAACCAACCTGAAGCAAAATCTGGGGATGGATGTTTTCTCGTAGATACGTCGTAATTTTTTGCATAAATGCAGCTGAAGGCTCGGCACTAAAGCTGATGTGTATCTCTGGTGCTTTTTCGCGTACATGAGTTACGTACGTAATTAAATTGGCACGGTCTTCTGCCACCAGCATGTTCAGTTTATTGACTTCAACTATTTCTGCCATCAAGCGTGAGGTTTTGGGCAACGCCATCGGAGTTCCCGGGCTGCGGATAGCCGTCGCATCCATAAATTCGTCAACAGCGCTGACTTCTCTAAGTAAACGACCGGCATCTGCCTTCGTAACGATTGCCACCGGAAGTGTAAGCTGACCATCGGACACTTTACTAGCTCCCGTCCGTGATATCGCGAATGATCGCAGCTTTATTTGATTCGATATTTCCAATTATGTAGTTCAGTTGATCCTTAAGATCAATTTGATCGCCGATAGCTATCAATAAGTAGTGATTGACTATATCGCCTAAATTTTCTTCAAAACGAGCAATGATGCGAGCTTTTTCTTTACCCACTTCTGCTTGTAGCTGATTGCCCATTTCCACACGTTGTTGTTCGACTGCTTCCTGAGTTTTAGCGATCGAGTCAATGGCTAGCTGTTTAGCATCTCCGATTGATTCTTCATATTTTGCAAAGGCTTCTTGTAAGCTTTTGGTTATCTCCTGCTTCATGTAGTCGTTGAGCTGAGAGGTGGTCAAACGTAAATCTTGCTGCAAGAACATAGCGTTTTCGCCGATAATCTTTTCGAAGTGAAGCCGGCCGCGATTGCGCAGTTCTTCTCGAAACTCATCGTTAAAGATATGTTCGACATCTGTCTCGACAGCTGCCGTCGCGTCGTCTAACGGACTGCCGTTCTTTTTGACCTTAGAAGGACCGAGACGTAAAGCAACCCACACAAAAGCCGCAGTCGATGCAAGAATACTGCCCAAGATGATTATTAATCCCCACAAGTTCACGGCTACGAACCCACCTTTGCATAAGCGTTATAACTTTAGTAGTAAATATACCCCAAAAAGCCCCAGAATGAAAACAATCAGACCGAATAAAACCACTTGAATCATACCTCTTATGATGGATTTCTTGGATAATGGGTTACGTCCGATAGAAATAATACCGCTCCGAACACCGCCATACATAAGCGTTGCGGCTACGATCGTAGACACGACGAATATGGCCATCGCCAAGTACACGCGGTTAGCATCCACTTTTTTGCCAGCGATAGATTCGGCTGCACGCCTTACGAATTGAGGGAGAGCCGGCTCATCAGAACCAAAATTCGGATTACGAGATACACTGATGTCAGTCGATACCCGACCGATAGCTACCTGCCGAGCTTTGCCGTCGGAATCTTTTACTTCGGTCGTACCTACGACCGCGTCCTTACCATTAAAATCAGCTAAAGCTCTGCCGACTACTTTGGATTCTTTAGCACCGGCACGCATCCCTACCCCATTTAGCGCCGATATCGTTATATAATCGCCTGCTTTAATCTCGCCATTCTGACTACTTACTAAAACATCATAACGACCACCGGTCGCCACGAAAGCTTTTTGTCCTTCCGCAGACAGAGTTACAGGCGCGTCATTAGCATCAACTACCACACCATGCATATCTTCTATTTCTGCAGAAGTTAATGCTGCAACTTTACTTGAATCATCTTTTTTCAAACGAACAATCATGCCCCGCTGCAGCATTTCATCCGTACCATAACCTTGCGTAAATGCCGTTTGTGCTTCAAGAGGACTCGATAGGCTCACAAGCACCAGCAAAACAAGCGCTACGAAAGCGCTCAGGCGTGGTAACGATAATATTTTCTTAATTTTTAGCTTGTACAGTATGTACATTTTTTCTACCTTACCATTAACTATAGCGTAAGCATGTTACTACTTCAATGCCGGCTGTAACTTTTTAGGTAGCTAGCTTCGCGAGTATAGCTATTGTCCGCTCGATTTCTTCCTGCGAGGTCGAACGGCCCATGCTAAAACGTAAGGACGATTGTGCCTCAGCATCAGATAAGCCAACTGCTTTTAGTACATGTGAGGGCTGGTCGTTACTGGCACTACAGGCAGAGCCGATAGCACACATAATTCCAGCTTCGTCTAAACTCATCATCAAGCGCTCGTTGTCATAACCTGGGATTACGAGATGTATATTATTCGGCAATATATATTTATAAGTGGTGGTCAATACGGCTTGAGGCACCTTTTGCGTTAGTAAACTGACAAATGTTTTGCGTAAATCTGCCATTCGCTTCCTTTCCGCAGATCGCATCGAGTGGGCACTGCCCAGAGCGGCCGCAAAACCAGCGATGTTAGCCGCGTTTTCCGTGCCGCTTCGCATATTTCGTTCTTGCCCACCACCCAGAATTTGCGCGTTCAACTTCGTACCAGTTTTGACATATAAAGCACCGGTTTGCTTGGGACCGTATAGCTTCCCAGCATTCAATGTCATCATATCTACCCCCAGCTTATCGACTGAAATGTGCAGATAATTGCCAGCCTGGCATGCATCGGTATGAAAATATAATGGAAGCTTGTTGCCCTTTTGGGCTCGGGATTGTTTGATTTCTTTTACTAACTTGGCGATTTCGGCTAAGGGCTGAATCGTGCCAATTTCATTATTGGCATACATAACACTTATCATGACGGTTTTGTCGTTGATACGTTGTTTTAAATCTGCTACGTCAATCACCCCGCTCGGTAATGTTTTTGCACGTTGATTTTGATAGCTCATTGCCGGCGCTAGTACTGAATCGTGCTCGATACCGCTGGTTAAAATATTCGCCTCAGGAAATGCCTGCAAGACACCATGAACCGCCAAGTTGTTCGCCTCTGTACCGCCTGCCACGAAAATAATCTCTGTAGGTCTACAACCCAAACTCTTGGCCACCGTAGCCCGGGCGGCTTCAATAGCTTTGGCCACGCTTTTGGCAGCTAAATATGGAGCCGAGGCATTAAAGTATGCATCAGACAAAAAAGGCTTCATGGCTGCTAAGACATTCGGCGCCAGCGGGGTCGCTGCCGCATGATCCAGATAAATCATACTGTCAGTTTATACCGTTGATACTTAGGCCGCGAATGAATAGAGTTCGTTTTTAACGCGCTCAGTATACAGCTTGGCTGCTTGGTAGAGCTTTTTTGCTTCGTCTGGTGTAACAGATTGATACTGTCCATTTTGGGCTTTCAAAATACCGTTCGGTCGTACGTCATAGCGCGTCGCACGCATCTGATGTTGGCGATTTTGGTCAATCCATTCTTCGTGCCAAACCCATGTGGTCTTATCCAGACAAAAGAACTCACGACGTCCGCCAGCTGGAACAGGGCCAAATAACTGGCCGCCGATTTTGGCTTCATGACGAATAAGATTCCGGTACATTTCTGCTCGGCGCTCTTCACTGCGGCCTGCAACAATACCATTCAATAACTTCTTAAGCATTGTCGGCACCTATGTTAAACAGCGGATTCTGTTCGACACCTTCGTAGGCGTTTAGTACATCATTGAGTACTCTATCGGTAACAGCTTCTTTGGTGATTTGTTCGGCTTCGGCAACTATAGCAGCCGCTTGAGTTTGCTGATACTTATTAACTTCTTCGGATTGTGGCACAACTGGATCAGTTGGCACTTGGTCAACATAAGAAATACCCATGGCACACAGTGAGTTTTCTAGTAGTGATAAAGCCTGGGTAAATTCATAGACGCGGTGCTCGCCCAGTTCCTCTGGAGATTGCAGCCGTAAGACCTCAATATTGTTTTCGTCTTGCATAATCATAGTTTAAATAGCCGTTTTGCATTGGCGGTTGTAGCGGCGGCGAGGGACTCTAGGCTTTCACCTCTTAGCTCACCCAAGAACTCCGCAGTGACTCGCACGTGCTTCGGCTGACAGATTGTACCACGAAAGGGAACAGGAGTCAAGAAGGGCGCATCGGTTTCAAGCAGCAATCTATCTAGTGGAATCGCTTTTGCAGCCTCTAGTTGAGCTTGGTTTTTGGTAAATGTCATTATGCCGTTTAGACCTATATAGAGGCCTCTGGATCCGATTTGCTCTACTTCAGTCGTTGTGGCAGTAAAACTATGGATAACCCCTGTAAGCCCGTTATAGTGGTCAAAAATAGGCCAAAAATCTTCAAATGCGTCCCGGATATGAAAAATCAAGGGCAAATCATGCTCCTGGGCGATATCAAGCTGAAAACGAAGCAATCGCTTCTGTGCCTCTTTAGACGAATGTTCGTAGTAATAATCTAGCCCCGTTTCGCCGATTGCGATAACCTTTGGCTTGCTAGCTAAATCGTGAAATTGCTGCAAGGCTTTATGGTCGTCTACGTAGACGCTGCCCTCGTGTGGGTGCAACCCGATACTGGCCCATACGTTTTCGTGCCTGCTAGCGTATTCAATCGCCGACTGGCTATCTGGCAATGTACAGCCGACACAAATCAGGCGTGTAACAGCATCGCGGGCAGCCTCTTCGCGCACCCCATCAGGATCCAACTGATAGTCTGGAAAATGAATATGACAGTGTGTATCTACTAGTTCCATCACTATATATTGTAACGTGTTATTTCGCCTAGTCCTGGTGTATTATGTAAGACCTGAATGAGTGAACAAGGAAGTGTTGTTTTAACCGATTTACATGGACACGCCGATAAACTGCGTGAGGCCGTTGCATGGTATGGCGATGATACCCATTTCGTGATTAATGGCGACGTACTAGATAGAGGGCCTGATTCGTGCGAAACACTAAACATTATTAAAGATTTAGATGCCGATCTGGTGCTCGGTAACCACGAGTGGGCAATGTTGGGTGCATTTAATGAGCAAGATTCTGAACGACGCTGGGCATGGTTGCAGCTTTGGTTAGGCAAAGGTGGCAAAGTCAGCGGGTATGAAGGCAACACCTTAAAATCTTATGGCGAACGACAGCGTTCTAATGAGCTAGAAACGGCACACTACTTCAAAGAAAGACTCCAAAAATTGGGTCATCTTGCGCTGCTACAGAAAAGTGAGTTGTATTACGAAGACGACGAGTTACTTGTCGTACATGCGGGGCTTTCAACACGCCTGACCTGGGCAAGGCAGCAAAGCAAGCTTGATGAAGCAAGCGCTTTAGCAAAAGGAAGAATATACATAGACGAACCACCTCAGTTGATTTCTTATGAGTACGCTATGGATTGGGAACGGCCAAGCGACGTCCAGCAAACGCTGATTACAGGGCACCATCATGGACGCTCAAAACAAACGGCAACTAGACGATTTCCAGAATACGGCGGTAAGCCGACACGCGTACAACTGGCGAGCAGCCTGATAGCTGGCGACCCTCTATTTGCCTACGAAAGCTGGACGGGCAAAATTACACGCTTTTGACCGGCTGATGTGGTGTTTCCTTACGAGGGAATAGAGTGCCTTCGATGGGCCTAATAACTCCGTCTTCGAAGACATGTCGAATTTTTTGAGAAGTTTCTGGAGTAAATGGCGCTAATAATTCGGCGATTTCAATCAAACATGCCGCCTGATACGTTAAGACGTCTTTAAGGTGGTCCGTTTCGCCTTTTTTATGCAGTTCCCATGGTTTTTGCTCATCGATATATTGGTTCAGGCCGCGGACTTGTTCCCAGACTTCTTCAAGGGCTTTGTCGAAGCGACATATTTCCATTGCAGCAAGATACTGGCCAGTGTCGTGTCCTGCCTCAGGAATGTCACCAATAAGACCATTTTGATACTGCACAATCATAGCGGCGGTCCGCTGGACAGCGTTGCCAAGTTCGTTGGCAAGTTCGCTATTGTATACATCATGTAGCTTCTGCCAACTAAAATCACCGTCGCCATACGAAGGAATATGACGCAGCACATAATAGCGGAAAACATCAGCACCGTACTCTTTGATGACTTCATTAGGATCAATCACGTTGCCTAGCGTCTTACTCATTTTGACGCCGCCTTCGCCATTGATAAAACCATGCACATAGAGAGTTTTTGGCAATGGCAAGCCTAAGCCCAGCAAAATACCTGGCCAAATAGCTGCATGAAAACGTAAAATATCTTTTCCGATTACCTGAATATTGGCTGGCCAAAATTTCTTAAAATCCTCGTGCTCGGGATATCCTAACACCGTAATATAGTTCATCAACGCCTCGAACCATACATACATAACCTGAGTTTGATCACTGGGTACGGGTACGCCCCAAGAAATTTTGTCTACCGGCCTGGAAATACTGATATCTTCCAACCCGTCTTTTATGACGTTTTGAATTTCGTGCTTGCGAGTTGCGGGAATAATTGAAAACGAGCCGTCGTTTATTGCCTTTTCAATGATCGGGGAGTAGTTGGTGAGCTTGAAGAAGTAATTTTCTTCTTCGATTTTTTCATACTTACGATTATGGTTTGGGCAAATCCCATTATTTTCCTTGACCGTAGCTTCGGTGAAGAAAGCTTCGTCACCCGTACAATACCAACCGGTGTACTTGCCTTTGTATATATCTTTTTCAAGTGCTTTCCAAACCAGCTGGGCGCGCTGTTCGTGCCCTGCATCAGTCGTACGAATAAAACGATCATTGCTTATGTTTAAGGCCTTTGCCAAGTCACTGAAATTCTTGCTGATTTTATCTGCAAATTCTTTTGGGGTAATATTTAGCTCAGCTGCTTTTTCGGCTATCTTGCCACCATGTTCATCAGTACCTGTACTGAATATGACCGGCTTTCCGAGCCCACGTGCATAGCGCGCCAGGACATCAGCCATAACAAGTTCCAGCCCAAAACCAACATGGGGCTCTGCGTTAACATATGGAATAGAGGTTGTGATGAAGTAGTTCATAGCTAGGTAAGTATACCTTAGCTACTAGCCAAGTGCCAGAGGTGGAAGTGATTG
>JACDFO010000021.1 GCA_013815785.1 Candidatus Saccharimonadota bacterium
TGTGTACAAGACCCGGGAACGTATTCACGGTAGTATGCTGACCTACCGTTACTAGCGATTCCAGCTTCAAGCAGGCGAGTTTCAGCCTGCTATCCGAACTGAGACCGGCTTTGATGGGATTTGCTCCGCATTGCTGCTTGGCTGCCCTTTGTACCGGCCATTGTAGTGTGTTTCTAGCCCCAGGTGTAAGGGTAATACTGACCTGACATCATCCCCCCCTTCCTCCCTGTTGCCAGGGCAGTCTGATTAGAAAAATTCAACTAATCACAAGGGTTGCGCTCGTTGATGGACTTAACCAAACATCTCACGACACGAGCTGACGACGGCCATGCAACACCTGTCACTTGGCTCAATAAAGCACTCTCGCCTTTCGGCAAAATTCCAAGGATGTCAAACCTGGGTAAGGTTCTTCGCTTACCATCGAATTAAAGAACACACTCCACCGCTTGTGCGGGTCCCCGTCAATTCCTTTATGTTTTAGTCTTGCGACCGTACTCCACAGGCGGGATGCTTAACGCGTTAGCTTCGCTACTACGAGGGTCGATACTCATAACAGCTAGCATCCATCGTTTACGGCGTGGACTAACGGGGTATCTAATCCCGGTCGCTCCCCACGCTTTCGTGCCTTAGTGTCAGGGACGAGCCAGTTACCTGCCTACGCCATCGGTATTCCTCCTTATATCTACGGATTTCACTCCTACACAAGGAATTCTAGTAACCTCTCTCGCCCTCTAGCTCAGCAGTTCAAATAATGGATATAGGGTTGAGCCCTACGCTTTCACTATCTGCTTACTATGCCACCTACGCAACTCTTTACGCCCAGTAATTCCGGATAACGCTTGGATCCTCCGTATGACCGCGGCTGCTGGCACGGAGTTAGCCGGTCCTTATTCATCTGCTACCGTCATAATCTTCACAGATAAAAGCAGTTTACAACCCGAAGGCCTTCATCCTGCACGCGGCGTTGCTCCATCAGGCTTTCGCCCATTGTGGAAAATTCCCTACTGCTGCCTCCCGTAGGAGTCTGGGCCGTTCTCAGTCCCAGTCTGGCTGGTCATCCTCTCAGACCAGCTAATGATCGTCGCCTTGGTGAGCTATTACCTCACCAACAAGCTAATCATGCGCAGGCCGTTCCCAAAGCGCCGAAGCTTTACTCCTTAGAGCACATGCGGTATTAGACACCATTTCTGGTGCTTATCCCTCACTTTGGGGTACGTTCCTACGTGTTACTCAGCCGTCCGCCGCTCGAGTATTCTACACTTAACATTCGACTGTATTCCCTAGCCGGGGAATAACGTTTTCAGACAGTATCTGCTCTGCAGCAGACTTACCTGGTCAAATACTAAGTGCAGAACCTTTCCGCTCGACTTGCATGTATTAGGCACGCCGCCAGCGTTCATCCTGAGCCAGGATCAAACTCTCCATAAAAAAGAACTCAATCTTAACTTCAGTCGAACATGTAATCCTAAGATTACACTGACTTAATTTCAAAACAATTCAATATTGAACTGACGTTGATTTGCACTATATAAGTTTTTAACGTTCGTTCGTTCAGCTCGCAACTAGAATCTTTTCAGGGAAACTAAAGCAAGGACTCCAAAAGACTCAGAGCATCTTACCTCTTATAGCCCATGGGTGTCAAGCATTTTTAACCTTGACACCAAATTTACAACGACGTCGGGCAGTTCACTCTATAGCTTAAGCTTTTTCAACAGCGTCAGTTGTTTCTTCCTGGTCGTCTTCGCCTTCTGGGGCTTTGTCTACTAGGGCTAGTGATACGACTCTGTCGTTGTCATTGAGACGCATGATGCGGACACCTTGTGTGGCACGGCCTAACTCTGGCGTATCTTTAAGTCCGAGGCGGATTGTTTGGCCGTTCTTAGAAATAATGATTACTTCTTGGGTGTCATCACCACTGAGTGTCTTAACACCGATAAGTTCGCCTGTCTTTTTATTTACGACCGCAGAGCGAATACCAACGCCGCCGCGTTTATGGGGCGTAAACTGCGCTATCTTAGTTCGCTTACCGTAGCCGTTTTCGCTGATAACAAATATGCTCGAACCGGCTTCGACAAGATCCATACCGATAACTTGATCGCCGGTGCGCAGGCGGATTCCACGAACACCACGACTGACTCGGCCCATTGGCCTTGAATCTTTTTCGTGGAAACGAATAGCTTGGCCTTGCTGGGTTGAAATAACTACTTCGTTATCGCCTGTTGTCATGCGAATCCACTTAAGTTCATCACCTGCGTCTAGGTTGATGGCTATCAAACCGGACTGTCGGACATTCTGGTACTGCTCAAACGGTGTTTTCTTGACTACGCCGCGTACGGTACACATAAGCAAATTACCGGTAACATTCTTGCTTACATTAATTACAGAGCTTACAGTCTCTTCCGGTTGCAGCTGCAATAAGTTCACTATCGCAATACCCTTGGCGTTCATTCCGACTGCTGGTACTTCGTAGGTTTTGATGCGGAAAACCCGACCCTTGTTTGTAAAGAACAGTAAGAAGTCATGGGTACTGGCATTTACAACGTGTTCGATTACATCTTCTTCGCGGGTTGTCATACCGCGCTTGCCCTTGCCGCCACGGTTTTGCTTACGATAATCTGCCATCTGGCTGCGCTTTATGTAGTTGGCCGATGTAAGCGTAACAACTACTTGTTCGTCGGGCACCAGGTCTTCGTCGCTCATTTTGCCAAGCTCGTTTGGAATAACTACGCTGCGACGCTCGTCGCCGAACTGCTTTTTCATTTCTAGTAATTCGGTTTTGATAATCTTCAGAATCTTCTTTTCGTCCGCCAAAATACCTTCTAATTCGGCAATCAGCTTAATCAATTCTGCTAGCTCGTTTTCAATCTCTTTGCGTTGTAGGCCTGTGAGCGTACGTAACTGCATGGCTAGGATAGCTTTAGCTTGAATTTCAGACAGTTTGAACTGTTTCATTAGATTGATTTGTGCTTCGTCGGTGGTCTGCGAGGCGCGAATAGTCTTGATAACTTCATCGATGTGGTCAAGGGCAATCTTAAGTCCTTCTAATATGTGGGCTCGGTCTTTGGCTTTCCTAAGTTCAAACTCAGTACGGCGGCGAACAACGTTTTGTCGGTGTTTCAGGAATTCTTGAAGGATATCCTGAAGACCAAGTACACGTGGCTGAATACCATCAATCAGAGCCAGCATATTGTAGTGAAATGTCTGCTGCAGCGGCGTCATCTTAAATAGTTGATTTAGAAGCTTTTTAGGGTAAGCATCTTTTTTAAGGTCAATCACGATACGCACAACACCACGAGCTGTTTCATCGCGCAGGTCGCGAATACCGCTAATTTTCTTATCTTTATACAGCTCGGCAATTTTTTCTAATAACCCGGCCTTGTTAACCTGATACGGAATCTCGGAAATTATGATTTGTGGCGTGCCCTTTTTGTCTTCTTCTATAGAAGCAACACCTCTGACTACGACGCCACCTTTACCGGTTGCTAATGCAGTACGGATTGATTCCCTGCCATAAATAACTCCACCGGTTGGAAAGTCAGGGCCGTGTACGTGCTCTAGCAAATCGTCCAGAGTCGAATCTGGCTTATCAATCAGTTGCACAGTTGCATCAATAATTTCACTGACGTTATGCGGCGGAATGTTCGTTGCCATACCAACAGCAATACCAATTTGACCATTTAGTAATAGGTTTGGAAGCTTAGCCGGCAGTACTTCGGGCTCACGCTCTGAACCATCATAGTTATCGCGGAAAGGCACAGTATCTTTTTCGATGTCTTCCATCATGGCAGCGCCAGCCTTAGCCATGCGAGCTTCGGTATAACGCTGGGCAGCCGGCGGATCGCCATCCATAGAACCGAAGTTACCTTGACCGTCCACCAAAAGATATCGAGTTGACCAATCTTGGGCTAAACGTACCATGGAGTCATAAATAGCTACGTCGCCGTGTGGGTGATATTTACCCATGACATCACCGGTAATACGGGCACTCTTAACGAACTTAGAACCAGGCTTCCAGCCGTTTTTGTCCATGGAATACAAAATACGACGGTGGACAGGCTTCATGCCATCACGCACATCCGGCAACGCTCGAGCGACGATAACACTCATGGAGTAGCGTAAATAACTGTCCTCCATGACATCTTCAACTGTACTTAGCTCAACTTCGCGCGAGTGGCTTTGTTTCAGTATTACTTCCATTGGAATTTCCGGCTTTGGTTCTTCGAGTGGGTTATCCATGTTATACGTCCAAATCTTTCACAAATTTTGCATGCGTCTGAATAAAATTCTTGCGTGGTTCGACTTCTGCACCCATCAGCTTATTGAAGATAGCGTCGGCTTTTTCAGCATCATCAATACGAACCTGAATAAGAACACGGTTTTCTGGGTTCATAGTTGTTTCCCACAGTTGTTCTGCGTCCATTTCACCCAAACCCTTATAGCGTTGGATATCACTTAGGCCGGCTTGTTTACGTCGGTCATCATCTTTATTAACTGCCGTGCCACGCTCCTTACGCTCCGCAATCATATCATCCATGATTTGGTCTCGTTCATCGTCGCTATAAGCATATTGTCGTTTAGTACCCGAGCTTTTCAGCAAGAACAAAGGCGGTTTGGCAAGATAAAGATAACCACCGTCAATCACTGCCTGCATGTGGCGGAAAAAAAACGTCAATAACAACGTACTGATATGACTACCATCTACGTCGGCGTCGGTCATGATAACAATACGGTGATAACGAAGCAAAGAGACATCAAACGAGTCTTCAATACCCACACCCAGAGCTTTAATAAGGTTGGTTATTTCGTTATTAGCCAGCAGTTTATCCAGGCGAGCACGTTCAACGTTTAGCACCTTACCACGCAGTGGCAAAATAGCCTGCGTCTTGCTGTCTCGGCCTGATTTTGCAGAACCGCCAGCTGAGTCACCCTCCACGATATACAATTCTGAATCGGCGGGGTTACGGCTCGAACAATCGGCCAGCTTGCCCGGTAATCCGGAACCTTCCAACACACCTTTACGAATAATATTGTCACGAGCAGCGCGGGCGGCCTTGCGGGCGCGGGCGGCCAAAAGCGATTTACCAATGATTTTCTTAGCAATAGCTGGATGCTCTTCAAGGTAATAAGATAAGTATTCGGCTAAAACTTGCTCTACGTAACTGCGGATTTCTGGATTTCCAAGCTTGTTCTTGGTCTGTCCTTCAAACTGTGGATCTGGCATCTTAACCAAAATAACGGCGGTCAAACCTTCGCGAGTATCTTCGCCTGATAGATTCTCTTCTTTTTCCTTCAGTAAGCTATTTTTACGTGCATAGTCATTAATAATACGAGTCAGCGCCGAACGAAAACCGGTTAAATGGGTACCGCCATCGGGGTTGTAGACGTTATTGGCAAATGCTTTAACGGTTTCGGTGTAGGTTTCGGCATACTGCATGGCTATTTCTACCTGTACATCGTCTACATTCTTATCGACATAAAACACATCGTCGTCAATAACATCTTTGCCAAGATTAAGATGCTTAACATAAGACTGGATGCCACCTTCGAAGAAGAAACCATATCTGGCGCCGGTACGTTCATCTTTGATGTGAGTCCGAAGTCCTTTGGTCAGGTAAGCTTGGTGCCGCAAATAATCGACAACCCATTCATACTCCAGCTCGACAGATTCTTTAAATATTGTGTCGTCCGGATAAAACGTGATGGTTGTGCCAGAATCTTTGGTTGCCGCCCCTTTTTGTATTGGGGTTAGGGGCACACCTCGCTCGTATTCTTGAGTATAAATAAAGCCATCTTTGTGAATCTCTGCCACAAGTTTGGTTGACAGCGCGTTTACCACGCTAATACCAACACCGTGTAGTCCGGATGAAACTTTATAACCGCCGCCGCCAAACTTACCGCCGGCGTGTAGTACTGTTAAAACTGTTTCAAGGGCGCTTTTGCCAGTCTTGGCCATCTTGTCGACCGGAATTCCACGGCCATTATCCCGAATCGTAATACCACCGTCCGCAAGCATATTGACCCATAGGTCGGTTGCGTGCCCAGCAATTGCTTCATCAACAGAGTTGTCGGCAATTTCTTTTATAAGATGGTGTAAGCCATCACGGCCAGTGCCCCCAATATACATTCCCGGTCGCTTACGGACCGGCTCAAGACCCTCTAGGACTTGAATCTGCTGTGAATCATACTCTTTGTGTTTGGTAGTATCTTTCGCCACTCTAAGTAACCCTCTCTTAACTAATCCCTCAAGTAATTTTGTGCCCTTAACTCTAGTATAGACGATTTATCCACCGCCGACAACTGTTAAAAGACTTGTGTGAACACATAAAAACGTGGTTCAATAAGCATGAGCAATAAATAGTAAATCGAAAAACGAAAATGTTCAAAAAACTATTAACGAATTTACCGTATAATCCTAGTCTTATCGGCCAGGTTTCTTTCTATGCTAAGCGAATGCATTCCGAAGAAAAAATCCGCCGACTGGGCGTGGTATTTGTAATTTTGGCGGTTTTCGTACAAATGTTCGCCTCTATATCTAAACCCGAATCCACCTTGGCTGAATCGACCAACGATATTATCCGCGGCGGCTTTACTACCCGCGATCAAGCAGTTCTTCATTGCTTGAATGGTTCATCTGACTTTTTTGAAATCCTTACATACTATGGACTAGGCTGCGATAGTGTTGCTAACGCATCGACCGTGGAAATCCGGTCCAACGCTGCCGATTATGATTCTCTGGGCCGCAACCAACAGGGCGCAATAATAGCCCGAACCGGCAAACCAACTAATGAATACGCTGTCGATATCGCTGGTGCTGGTAGATTCTGGATGAAAGATCTGCGAGCTTGGGATTCGGGTGCCTACTCGACATATAAGGTCCTCAAGATGACCAACAAACATGGTCAGACCATAATGATCATGTACAACTGCGGCAACATAGTGACTGTCGGGAGATACGCGCCTCCTGTTCCCCCGACTCCACCACCACCCGCACCAGTTAATCGCAAACCGGCGATGAATTTTACTGCCAATTGCACGGCAGTAACGTGGAGTGCTGGTGATTACGAGGGTATGCCACGAGTACGCATCTATGTAACGCCAGCCACCGCTAGCCCTGAGACTGACTGGAATAATAAAGGAACTTTCGTGCATTCGGCCGCTCCGACCGGTTCAGGCACAGTCAATGCTGGCTCATGGCCAGTTCCTAGCCAATACCGCAATACTACGACCCGTTACCGGGTGTTCGGTGTCGTAAGTGACAGATTACCTGGCGGCCAGATGGACGATACGAACTTTGTTCGCGCCATACCCACGACAGGCATCTTATTCGGACCCTGCACGCAACCGACCCCTCCACCACCTCCGCCTACGACCCCGGAACCACCGACAGACGTTTGTCCATATATACCCGGTACCCAAACCAGTGAAGCAGAATGCAAACCTTGCGAAGATTCACAAACTAGTGAGGATGGTCTGTCTTGTTTGTTATTATCTAAGGCCGCTCGAAATGTGACTCAAAAAATCGAGAACGCCGATAGCACGATGGCTAATGGTGGCGACGTTATAAGCTATACTTTGAGCGTAAAAAATAGCGGTAAAATCACCGTTCGGGAATTCGTTGTCGAAGAGAATATAGCTGACATACTGGATTATGCCGATGTTACCGATTTTAATGGCGGCAAGCTCGAGGGCACCATCGTACGCTGGCCGGCTACCACATTGAGCGTCAATGAAACAATCAAAAGAAATCTGACTGTCAAAATCAAAAACCCGATTCCAAGTACACCGATCTCATCATCAGATCCTGACCACTTTGACCTTGTAATGAATAACGTATATGGTAACGCGATCAACATCGAGTTGCCTGGCGGAGTTATTAAAACCACCGAAATAGTTACTAAATCGTTGCCAAACACGGGCCCTGGCGAAAGCATGGCTGCAGCCGTGGCATTGACCGTATTCGTCAGCTACTTCTTTGCCCGAAGCAGATTATTTGCTAAGGAACTGGATATCGTCCGAACCGATTACGCCACGACAGGAGGCTACTGATATGTCCGAACAACTAAGACATTCACCAGAGAATAAGACTGAAAATATCGATTTCTCGGCCGAGATCGAACAGAGCCTGAAGCGTGCCGAAAAAGAAGCTCAAGCAGTCAACCACGAGCAACTAGAAACGACCGAGATCCAGAACAAGATTGAACAGCATGCTGTAAGTGGTAAAGAAATATCCATCGGCGAAAAAGAAGACACCGCAAAACAAGAGTTTGGAGTATATGCGGAAATGAAGAGTCAGACCTACGAGCGCACGCTCGGACGCGTCCGCAGCCGACTTTCTGCTCCAGAAAAAGCCATGAGTAGTGTTATGCATAATAAAGTTGTTGAATCGCTCAGCAACGGCGTCAGCAAAACTGCCGCCCGTCCATCTGGTATCTTGGGTGCCGGTATTGTTACCTTACTTGGAAGCTCAGTACTTCTATACATGGCAAAATACTACGGCTTTCAGTATAATTTTTTCTTCTTCTTTATACTGCTCGCGGCCGGTTTCGTACTTGGAATCGTAATAGAACTAGTAATTCGAGCTTATGCAAAAGCTAGACGGTAACTTAAACTTTTACTACTAAGAAGCTTCTTCATTCTTATTATGCAGAGTGCCGTCACGATCGATATAAATAGTATCTTCACTTATGTCTTGTCCCGAAGCTACTCCATTAAACGTTGGTCCAGCTGGAGCTGGTTCTTTTTTATTCAGACTCTGTTTAAGCTCTTGGGCAATACCTGCTACTTCTTTATCTTCGATATCGGTGCTTGAAATGTTACGTGTTTCCGACAATTGCTCAGGCTCTTTTACTGCTGGAGATATTGGTTTTGGTTGCACGATGATAGGCGCTTGTAGCGGCGTGGAACTTTGCTGTAGCGATGCTACTGCAGATCTTGTACTTAACGTCGGTACAAGTGCCGCAGGAGCTGCGTGAGGCGCTTGTTTACGCTTAGCCAGCCACTCATCAAGAAATGAAGCCCCGGAGCCTGGAACAACGGGCTTTGGAGAACCTGGAGGCATGCCACTACGAGGCGGCATACTACCAGCCGTGCCGGATGGAGTTTGAAGCGATGGCTTAGGGACATCTTTTGTCGCAAGCCGCTCGAATATCTCACTTGCTACCTTGCTCTTTGGTCGGCCATATTTAGCTGCTGACAATTGTTTTAATGCTTGGAGAAGCTGTTGATTCGATTTTCCGAGTGGCGGCAAAGCAGCCATACTAAAGGGTTGGGTTGGCACACCTTTGATAAGAGTGCGTACGATCGCGTTGTGGTTAGGTACTCGAAGCAGGTCGTCGCCGTCGAATACCGGCTGAAAGTAGCGAGACAATAGCTCCACATCAGTCTGACCGATACGATAAGCCACAATCGTACCTACATTACCGATAACAGCGTCCCGTATTTCGTCTGATAGCTGTGTCGTGAACTGGTTCGCAACGATTAAATTCAGGCGATATTTTCTTGCTTCGGACATGATGGTTGCAAAGGAATCAGTCGAGAAATTCTGAAACTCATCAACATATAAACAGAAATTCTGCCGCTGGTCTTCCGGAATATCCGCTCGACTCATAGCGGCTGCTTGGAACTTCATAACAAAGATCATTCCCAGCAATTTTGAATTAAGATCGCCTGTCTTGCCTTTACTAAGGTTTACTATCAGAATTTTTTTGTTGTCCATGATTTCGCGCAGATTAAACGAGCTCTTAGTCTGCCCGATGATATTGCGCATCATTTCGTTGCTCAAAAATGCACCGAACTTACTGACCACCCAGCTCGTTACCTCACCGGCTTCGTTTGATCGTTGAGAGTTCGGCCATTCCTTGGTCCAGAAATCCATCACATTCTGGTCTGATACATATTTGAGTTTCGCCTTCATGAAATCCGGGTCTATTAGTAACTTTGGAATATCCACAAACGTACCACCACTTGGGTCTGACATCAGTAACAGCGCACAGTTTGTAAAGATACGTTCAAAGCGCGGTCCGATGATTCCCTGCTTCTGCGGGTCATAAAGCTTATACAACATGTTGAGCGATTCTTGGATTAAGAAATCTTTTTGCTCCGGCGTATGATACTCGAACATATTTAATCCCATCGGATAATCCATATCAGCCGGACAGAAATAAATAACGTCTTCAACTCGTTCGCGTGGAACCATAGAAATCAATTTTTCGGCAGTATCTCCGTGAGGATCCACAAAGGCGAAACCATCACCGTTCAACATGTCCTGCAAGGCTAAGTTCTCTAAGAAAGTCGACTTTCCAGTACCGGTCTGCCCCACCGCGTATACATGACGTTGTCGATCCTCCAGCGCTAATCGAATCGGTTTTTTGACACCGCGGAATACGTTGTAGCCCAGTAACATGCCGTCATCGGAAACATTTCGAGGACCATCGACCTGTTTGCTGGCTTGTCGCTCTAGTTGTGAAGTTGGAATATTTTTTTGATCAGGAAAATGAAAGAGTGTAGCCAACTCGACCGAATTTAAAATACTTTGATTATTCTCTTGCGGAAAAAACCGCAGTATATATGCCGTTACGAATCGTTCGATATCTTTAGCCGGTGTAAACTTAAAACCATTCTTACCCTGAGCATCAAACAACGAAAACGTTGCTACTACATTATTCAAAAGAGATTGCGCACGTTGCGAAATATTAGACGAAGCGACTACACGGACAAGCACTTCATAACCCGGATGTCTGGTCTTATCATCTATAGAATCTAAGATTGCTTGTTCAGAACTTGAAAGTTCTGGCTTTTCGCTGCTACCTTTTGCACCTTTTTCTTCTGGGACTTTCACTGCCGCAGTGGCTAGATCGCGCACCCAGCTAGCGGCCAGACCGCTACCCTTTTTACTATCTGGACCTTTGCGTTTCTTGCTGGCTACCGCCGCAGCGGCTTTGCGCCAACCTGGGTTCGCAGGACGCATCAGAAACTGAATGCCCACACCATCTTCCTTATCCAACGTCGAAAGTGAGTTCAACAATGACTGCATAGCGTCCCGTTTAAGATCCTGATAAGTCGCAATCGGATAAGCATAGTTCTCTTTCAAGGTCAGTTCACCACCGATAGTTCCGCTAATTTTTCCAACTGGGCTAAAGATATTGTGTTCAGCGACTTCCTCTAAGCGTGCTGCCGGATAAGCACTGATGACTGCTTGCTTGACGACATCTACCATGGCTACCGGCGCGGCAGCATAAAAGTGTACGAAGCCCTTTGAACCGACAATTTCAAACGTAAAGTGTCGCTGACCGTAAAACTTACTTTTCATCCCTTTTTGCAATGTGCTAGCAATAATATTGTAGAGAATCTGAGCTTTTGATATGTTTTCGTCTACAAGATCACGAACGTCGCGACCGCCTCCATCCGTATCATCACTCGGGGGTGGTAGATGTATAAGTAAAGGAACCATCTTGAGTCCACGTTCAAAATTCTTTTGTTCCCTAAAAACGCGGCGTATCTGAAAGAAAATTATTGGCAATGCGATAGCGGCAATAACCAAAAATGCGACCATTATAGTTATAAGTGTGCCCATCTCTTACTCGCTCAGCTTAATATCTTTGTTATACCGTTTCTTAAGATAGTCTGCCTTGATTATGTTCATCTCTTTATTCTGTTGATGTGGATCGTGGCGAGTGTGTTCTACGATCTGCTTGGCTTTGTCGACCCATTCTTTTTCAATCAGGTCAGTATCGTCAGCAATCTGTGGCGTAATCGCCATGCCAGGCACTCCTGTCGGTGGTGCGGTATGAGGCGTAACTAAAGGTACTGCCTGGGGGTCAGGATTATTCTGAGATGTCTGAGGAAGCGTCGTGGCGGCACTCTGAGCTGAAGCATCCTGCTCCAGCTTTTTAGAAGCCTCCATTTCAGTTTTGGCAGGCGTCCGAGCAGTATATTCGTCTGCTTTGTATTCTTGTTCTGGCCTCGGCAACTCGACCGATGGCAATGTGTCCGGTGCTTGATGATCCATTATAATGCCAGTATAACAGATGTATTCCGGCAATACAGCGACTTATATTTTGAGGAAATCAATCCGCCTCATATAAAAGATAAACATAACCAGTAAACCGATGACTATAGCGCTGTCGCGCACTGTTAATTGCCGTATCGAGGCAAGAATAAGCAGCAAGGTTGGTAAAAAAGCTACTACTCCAGCCATAATCTTCACTCTTTTACTAGAGCGCCTATTTAAGGTAATCCCAAGTACTGCTTCGGCAGTCTTATACAAAATAAGCAGTAAAAGTACGAAAGGAATTATTAACAGAGGTAGTGGTAGTGTTTCTGGATTTGTAACCAGTAGAAAAACCGGTAAACTTATCCAAAGTAGCACTAGTATGGTTAATTTTTGTACTTGTTTATACATGAATAGCATTATGACAGCCTAGTCTTAATTTTAAGCAAAACACTGCCCTTGGCGGCAGTGTAAAAGTTCTTGGAGCCGGGACGGTAAATCCGCTCGATAAATATTATTTTATAGCGCTTACCGTCCGTAGCTTGACTGACCGCTCTCATGACGAGAGCGTTAGCGGTTTGAACCGTAGATTTGTAGGTTTTTGTTTTCAACTTACGCTATTCAATGTACTATTTCTGTTCTTAAATGTCAAGTAGTTGTAGTTGTAATTATTATAACGTATATCTTTAATCGATAAAATATAGCTGAAAAGTTTTGATTAAATATCGTTGTTATAATTATTTAACTTATTTACACTTTATATTTTTAAATTTGAACCAAATAGCCTTTTTTATATGAGTATTTTTTATGATTTATCCATGATTTATTTATTGTACTTTAGCGTACTCTTGCCGTTTTAAAACGACCTTCAGTACGATAATTCAAGCTTAAAAAGAACCGAAATAAACTAAAAATACCAATATATAAATGAAGCATTTTTTGCGATCGCTTTGACATGTTTCCTATGCTGAATACATTTTGCCTAAACAGCAAACACTTACGCCAATCAATTACACCACCATAAAAGCATTTTAGAGACAGTACAGCTGTTTAAGCTTATAAATATGCATCTGTACTAGTTATTAGCATGATTACGCCCTTAAAGTGGTTTAAACACGCCCAACACTTACACCTCAACTAAGTAACGCTTACATTTCGCAGCCACGATACACAACTAACCGCCTATAGAAGTTTAGTTTCTCTTATCGTAGCCATGAATACTCTTTATAAGCTAAATATCGTTCTTTTGGGTTGACTACAGCCTATGGTCAATGCCAAAGTACAAAAATTTTAGAGCTTAAGCAGTAAAGACGTTTTACATGCGTTTATTAAAACTAAGCTAATTTACGGCTAGGTAGACTAAAATTAACGAACATATAGAGTTATTGGTCATTAATCCAGGTTAATACATTAGATTATGTGAAATAGTGGGTTTCTTTTTCTTTATTCAATTTTTTAAAGCGTGGTAAGTATTCGCTTACAACATTAGGAATGCTAGTTAGCTATTCACTCGTTTTCTAAAATCTATTTTATCATTAAGCATTTGGATACTGTTGTATACCTTATCTACTGGTCATTGAGATACCTATTCTGACTGATTTTTATCTAATGCTGCTTATTTACAACGACTAGTTATACACAGGTTATTGATTTTAAACACAATCGTTATTGACAGTGCCCATATGTCCCGTCTAAGATATGTTCAGCACTGAGTAAATAAAGTGCTCAAAAACAAAAACGAATCTGTAACAACGGCTTCTCGCAAGCCGTTGTTCAATGAAAAGCTAAAACTAACAGATTATAAAAAACACATCAAAACTTCGTCGACAACCCATAGACTTTAGTCCATGGGTTGTTTTAATTATTGCTCATATCTGCTTCAATAGGTGAAGTATGAAACCTGTTGTGCGTAGTATATTAGAAGCCGGTAATGAAGGCATTATTATTGACGTTGAGTGTCATACCTCTAATGGCTTACCCGGTATTGTCATCATCGGCTTTGCCAATAAGGCGATAGACGAGGCAAAAGAACGGGTTAAGAGTGCATTCTCTAGTAGTAAACTCGACTTACCCCGTAAACGTATAACTATCAATCTAGCCCCTGCTGATATACCGAAAGATGGTACGAGTTTTGATCTAGCTATTGCTGCGGCTATCCTCTTAGGTAGCGAACGAGTGCCTGAAACAAAACTTTCAGGCACATTGGTTCTAGGAGAACTAGGGTTAGATGGTACTGTCCGGCCAGTTCGTGGAATAATCGGTAAGCTGTTACATGCTAAGCAAAAAGGCTTTAAAACTTTCTATATCCCAAAGGGAAATCTTGAGCAAGCCAGCCTTATACCAAACGTTACCTTAATTTCGGTATCGACACTGAGAGATTTGTATCTGGAACTAAATAATACTATCTCTTTACCCCAAGTAAACAGCAGCGGCAAATTACCGCCTGCGGTCACTGCAGAAACTAGCCAGTTGGATTTTTCAGATGTGGTTGGGCAAGCTAGGGCAAAACGAGCGCTAGAAATCGCTGCAGCTGGTATGCACAATGTACTGCTTAGCGGGGCGCCTGGGGCTGGTAAAAGCATGCTGGCCAAAGCAATTCCCAGCATCCTGCCCGCCATGACCCTAGAGGAAATCCTGGAAGTGACCCACCTGCACAGTCTTGCTAGCCGGCAATATGACCGTATCATCGTAGAACGCCCCTTTAGAGCTCCCCACCACAGTGCCAGTGGTATATCCATTATCGGTGGTGGTTCAATTCCGCGACCAGGTGAAATAAGTTTGAGCCATCATGGCGTGTTATTATTCGACGAATTCCCTGAATTTAGCCGCTCTACCATCGAGGCCCTGAGGCAACCTCTCGAAGACCGAGTCATTACAGTAGCACGAGCCAAAGATACGATCAGTTTCCCAGCTAATTTTATTTTGATTGCTACGAGCAACCCCTGCCCTTGTGGTTATTACGGCACATCGAAGGCATGCTCTTGCACCCCTAATGAAATACAGCGTTATCAAAAGAAGATTTCTGGCCCGATCATAGACCGTATAGATTTGTACGTTGATGTGGACGAAGTCAAACATAGGTCATTGCTGCGAGGAGACAAAGAACAACCAAGCACTGATATCCGAGAGCGTGTTTCTAGAGCAAGACTACGACAAATGAAGCGTTTTGGTAAAGCTACTAAAACTAATTCCTCTCTAAGCAATCGGGATATTAAGCAGCACATCAAACTTTCCGATAGTGCGGAAATTTTATTAAATCAGGCTGCAGAACGATTGGGTATCTCGGCCAGAAGCTACATGCGCACAATAAAAGTCGCTCAAACCATTGCAGACTTAGATGGCATCGAGGAGATTAACGAAGCGCATATCAGCGAGGCGCTGCAGTACCGAAAACCTCACACCAATAATCTTTAAAAAGCAATGATTTCTATTGACCTCTGTTGATTCATCTGTTAATATAGGTCAAACCAGTAAACGAATGTACAAGGAGACGGCTTCATCGACAAGAATACCCGCCTGAATCACCAGATTCGGGCACAAAGCTTACGCGTCGTTGACGAAAATGGACAGCAGCTTGGTGTATTGACGAAGAACGAAGCCTTAAAAATGGCCGAGGAACAAGGTTTAGACCTTGTGGAAATTTCTCCGAATGCCGATCCGCCTGTATGTAAAATCGTTGACTGGGGCAAATACAGCTACCAGCGTACCAAACAGCTTCAAAAGAGTAAGAAAAACGCTAAGAGTCTTGAAGTAAAGCAAATGCGCTTCGGACTCAAGATTGGCGAACACGACCTTGGAGTGAAGCTCAGGAAAGTCACAGAATTCCTGGAAGTTGGACATAAGGTAAAGCTAACGGTATTTTATCGGGGGCGAGAAATGGCCCATAAAGAATTAGGCTTTAAACTGGCCGATAAAGTAATCGAGGGTTTCGGAGATACAATCTTAGTCGATCAGCAACCCCAGTTGGCAGGAAAGCAATTAAGTTTTGTCATAAGACACAATAGTTCAGCTAAGAAAGAGCCTAAAGAAGGAGAAGATGATGCCAAAGCTAAAGACGCATAGTGGAACAAAAGACCGTATTCGTATAACCAAGAATGGCAAAGTTATTCATGGACACGCGGGAGGTAGCCACCTTTTACAAAAAAAGAGTGCTGCTCGCAAACGCCGTTTTGCTGTTACCACTACTATGACTGGCAAATCTGCTAAGAATATTAAACTGAAGCTCGGAGTATAGAAA
>JACDFO010000022.1 GCA_013815785.1 Candidatus Saccharimonadota bacterium
AATACGCCGGCTGAACGAATCAGCTGGCTGACAACAACGCGTTCTGCACCGTTAATGACAAAGGTGCCGCGTTCCGTCATCCACGGGTAGTCGCCAAGGTAAATCTCTTGTTCTTTGACTTCACCAGTAACTTTATTAGTAAGTTCTACGGTCGCTTTTAGTGGTGCGTCGTAGCTTACGTTGTTTTCACGGGCCTCTGCCTCTGTGACCTTAGGTGCTTCAAAGCGATAACCTTTAAAGCGTAGTGATAATTTGGTTCCAGTATAGTCGTCGATCGGACTGATTTCGGCCAGTAGTTCGCCGAGTCCTTCTTCCACGAACCACTGAAAGGAACGGTTTTGGTGATCTACCAAGTTCGGTAGGTCAAGGATGTCATCTGTTTTGGTAAAGAACGTGCGCTGTTGATACGCAGATTTGGTGCTAGTGCTTTTAACCATGCATTACTCCCGCTTAGATTAATGTGAGGGGTGAACTGTGTATAAACGCAAAAAAACACTCAGACTCATTTAGTAATGGGTGTTTTTAGGGTTTATAAAATTTGATTGTTGCGCGCGAAGGATTCCTACCAAGGGGTTTTTTGTCCGCAAATGCAAACTGCCCAAGTACACTACTTCTTAATATATAGGTTACCTATTAATGGTTTTAGAGTCAAGAGATTATTTAGGCGGAGTCGTGATTACTGCGTCAACTATGCCGTATTTTTTAGCTTCTTCAGCATTCAGCCATTTGTCTCGCTCCATATCTAGGTGAATGGTCGCTGGCTTCTGGCCAGTGTTTTTAGCCATGATTTCTTCGAGCAATTTCTTAACACGCAGGCTTTCACGCAAGTCAATCTCCTGGTCAGTAACCTTACCACGTGTACCGCTAGAAGGTTGGTGAATCATAACGGTTGAGTGTGGAAGGATGAATCGTTTACCTTTAGTACCGCTGCTCAGCAAGAATGCTGCAGCGCTGGCCTGCACACCAATTCCAACAGTCTGAATATCAGATTTTACGAATTTCATAGTGTCATAAATAGCCAGAGCATCGTACACGCTACCGCCAGGGCTGTTTATATATATTGATATGTCTTTTTTGTTGTCTTCGTTATCCAGGAATAATAATTGGGCCACAATGAGGTTTGCAGTATGTTCGTTAACTGCGTCTCCCAAGAAAATTATACGGTCTTTTAAAAGCCGGGAATATATATCATAAGCCCGCTCCATGCGGCCTTCGGTTTCAATAACAGTTGGAATCAGCGTACTCATAATCATATCCTTTAGTAAGTACATTTATAATATAAAACTAGCACTCAAAGGTCAAGAGTGCTAATAAATGACGTCTTATCTTTGATGGGGAGGTGTTAGATAGTACGAAGCTTGTTCTAGCGATATACGATCCGCTTCAAGTTCTACCATTACTAGACTAGCAAAAAGCGCCCGCGCAGGATTGGTGTCAATAATATGACTTGCTCTTTTGGCTAGATCTTGGGTATCAATCTCGTCAGTCGCGTTATTTATAGCTAGCTCAGGGGTTGTGTGTTTGATTTTAGTAAATGGACGAACGACATCGATTCCTATCTGCAATGCTTTTTCAACACCGTTACGGCTATAATCTCTTATTCTCATCTTATTATTATACCATACTTGTCAATTTATTTCAATTGTTAGACACTAGAAGACAACTTATTTGGTGCTGTTATATTTGATCAATATAGCGAGTGTTTTCTCAGTCAAGATTCGTGAAGCAATGTCCTGACGGGCTTCTGGTTTGTCTAGTTCAGATTGCATAGCCGCATCTTTGTACTGACCTTTTAGAATTTGCATCCGTATTTCAAGTTCTTCTGGAGTAACTGTTATGTTTTCAGCATCAGCGACTCCACTGAGCACAAGGCCCATTTTAACTCGTCCAGTTGCTGCTTCGCGCTTCTGTTCTTTGTGTTCTTCGGCAGTCACGCCTTCTTCTTTTAAATGTTCTTCCCATGTCTGGCCACGGTAAGCCAGGTTCTGGCGTTCTTCATTTTCAATCTTTTCAATTTGCTCAGTTATCAATATGTCTGGAATCTCTACGCTGCTTTTATCTGCCAGTTGCGTTACCAGCTGATTTTCAACCTCACGGCTGGCTTGGTTTTCTCGCTCGATTTTGAGCTGTTTTTTGATATCGTCTTTTAATTCAGCTAAAGTTTTGAATGGTCCTGCTTTTACTGCAAATTCGTCGTCAGCTTTTGGTTCCATAACTTCCTGAACCTTAGTCACTACGACAGTAAATGTGACTTTTTTACTGGCCAACGCCTGGACTTGGTAATCTTTAGGAAACGTTAACTCAAACGTCTTTTCGTCCTCACTCTTCATCCCGATCAGATTCGGTTCAAAACCCGGAATAAACGTATTACTGCCTAGCACTAATGGATAATCCTTGCCGTCTGCACCTTGAACCGGCTGATTTTTAGCATCCACACCTGTAAAATCAATCCATACTTGGTCGGTCATCTTAGCAGCGCGCTTTACGTCTTTCTTTTCGGCCAAACGCGTTTGAAGAGACTTTATGACTCCTTTTACATCCTGGGCGGATATCGTGGTATCGGGTTTTTCGACTGTTAGTTTTTTATAGTCTCCTAACTTGATTTCACCGATGATTACGACTTTTACCTCGAACTCTAACTCTGTAAAAGGCACGAATTTCTTTAACTCAACTTCTGGCCGACTGATGGGGCGAATGTTTGTGTCTTGTGCAGCTTTCGCATACATCTGGCTGATAGCTTCTTCCAAAAATTCTGACTGGAACTGTCCTGGGTCGACATTCTTTTCAACCATCGCCAGTGGTACTTTGCCTTGGCGAAAACCAGGTAACTTCAACTGCTTTTGAAAATACTGTAAAACATGCTGCTTAAGCGGGCTTAAATCAGCCTCATGAGCGGAAATAGTAATAGTTGCTTGGGTCTTATCGACAGATTTTTTTACTTGCATAGGGGTAGATTTTATTACATTTAAACAATATTTGCCAGTATTGTGGTCGCACCTAACAACCAAGCTATTTCAACCACTATTCCGATTGGACGCTCAAACCATTGAATTCCCTTATGGAATCGTATAATGAAATTATTAGTTTTTGGTGCTGGTTTATGAGTAAACGCGCGAACAAAACGTGGAATCCACATAAAATCTGGACTTACAGCTAGAAAAGCACACACTGCAGCTAGTAACCAGTATTCAGGACGTTGTAAAGCCAAAAATAAAACCAAAATTGCACACAATATAGCCTCTAAGGTTAATTGCACAAAAAAACGCTGGGATTGTAATTTTACACGCCTGTCAGAGTAGTGAGGAATGCTGTCCAAAACAAAATGTGACATTAAAGCAATTGGTAGTGCAATTGGACTGCCGATACTAAGGCCCAATAAAGCCCCCATTAGAGCATGGTTAGTAGCAATCATTATTTTTGGCGGTAATCTTTAAGGATACTTACGGTTCGTTCAGCACCGTGGCGTTCTTCTTTGCCGGTGTGCAAATTTTTAATTACTAACTGTCCATCGGCTAGTTCTTTTTCACCTATAAAAATTGCAAAATGCGCACCGTTTTTGACGGCGGATTTTAACTGTTTGTCTGGTTTCCGGCCACTCATATCAACAGCCATATTGATACCCATCTCTCGCAGGTCAGCAATAGTTTTCTGGGCAGCAGCGTAAACATGACCGACCAGTATCAAGTACGCATCCGTTTCGGGTCTAAGCTCAGGCACTAGCTTGTGGGTTTCTAGGAAATTCTGTAGCGTTACGTCGCCCATTCCAAATCCGACTGTCGGCACCGGCTCGACGCCAAACAATCCAACCAGTCCGTCATAGCGACCGCCGCCAAACATTGACCTGTTATTTTCTGCATCGGTATCAAACACCTCAAAGACTATGTCGCTATAGTAGTCAAAACCTCGCATAAGAGTTGGGTCAAAGCGTGCATTCGAAATACGCGATCCAGAAAGCATATCCATTAATTTTTTAAGCTCATTTATGGATTCATGATTTTGTAGGTTATCTGGCAAGCTATCTAGTGAGTCGGATTTAAGGAATGTGAATAGCTGGTCGCTTTTGCCCTCGTCGCGCTGCGTGGGGCTAAAAATAGCATCAGCTTGCGCGACAAACTCAGCATGGTCTATTTTATGCATACGGTCTATTAAACGCACTAAACTTTGCGATTGAGTCGCATCAACCCCCAAAGTATCTTGCAAGAACGCGTTAACCAGCTTACGGCTATTTACCTTAATTTCATACATCTCTCGCTTCGCCTTGAAGGCCTGCATGATTGCATCAGCAACCTGGATAATTTCGTGGTCAGCTTCAGGGCCAGATATACCAAATATGTCCACATTAAGTTGCCAGTGCTCTCGAAGCCGTCCTCGCTGTGGCCGCTCATAACGCCACAAATTTGGTAGGCTATACCATCTAAGGGGGTATGCAAGTTCTTGACGCTTTGCAGCGACCATACGGCTTACCGTAGGTGTCATTTCTGGTCGTAAAGTTACCTTACGGCCGCCACGATCTTCAAACGAATACGTCTGTTCGTTGACTACTTCTTCACTGGTTTTCGAGAGATAAAGTTCAAACGGTTCAATAATTGGCGCATCGTACTCTTCGTACCCGTAGCGCTCCACCACAGTCCGCCACATCTTAAACATATATTTCTGCAAGCGCTTGTCTTCAGGATAAAAATCCCGCGCGCCCTTATAAGGTTGTGTAGATAATGCCATTTGGTTAAGAATTGTACATCAAGAGTGGCTCCAAGAGCTAGCTTACGATTTGCTAGCTTGATTCGCGGCCTTCTTGGACACTTTCCATCATTTGGAGAAACTCTACTTCGTCTTCAAGAGCACCACTTACAACAATACGGGTCATGCCTTCTGGCAAGCGCTTGGGTTGTTTACGGTCAACTTCAATGTGCAGATGTGCTTTACGGTTTTCGCTGTTAATGTAAGTCTCCGCCATTAAGGCGTCAAAATAGCCATCTGCATCGACGTTAATCTTAAATGTATCCATTAAAATTCCTTAGCATTAAATAATTAAACATAAGAGTCAGAGTACTTACGATTTAACTAGCTATTTGAGGCTAAATGGAGGGTACTTGTCTGTAGATAATAGGAGCGCATATGCACCAACCCTTGTACCCCATCGACCTACTCCGACTACAAAGTCGAAAAGACTCTTCGGATATTGTCCAGTTATAAGTATGGCGAACCATGCAATTATGGTTACGCCAAATGCGGCAATCACGAGAACCACCAATACAACATAGTGTGGAATTGCTAGCAACCACTTTACCAAGGGCAACCAACGGTTAAGATCCTTCTGTACGTCTGGGTAATCTATGTCCAAATGTATTGATTGCCTGTCGACCGTTGAAGGATAACGATCTGTTAGTAGAAATAAGTAGGCGCCTACTCTTGTGGAGAATCGGTTCAGTTCAAGAGCGAAGTCGAACCACCAGCGCGGGTAACTTTGACGGAAAACAATCATTAAAGCCGTAGCAAGAAAAAGTCCAAGGGTGATGTCTCCCCCACCTGTAGCAACTTCTTTGCCAGCTTCGTTCATAAAACTTTCACCTCCAGAAGCGGTTAGTATGCTTAGCAAGATCACCGCTGGAATGCTCCATAAAAGACGAACAAATGTCGTGAAACGATCAAGTTGTTTTGGATAGTCAATGTCAAATCTGACTGGGTAAGTTCCCTTTTTTACTGTCATTTCAGTATTCTCCTCTGTAATTAATTAGTTTTTCCGAACAACATGAATATTATCTTTACACCCATACCGTAGTCCCATCTTACGAACTTGGCAATAGTGAATTCTGGTGCGGACGAGAGGGACTTGGTCACATTATCGGCAATCCCGCCTCAGTTGGGCGGCATTCGTAGACAAGGCCATGCACGGGTTGCAGTTGGGGACTTAGCCGCTGGATAAAAGGCGTAACCATTTTATATCGAATTTATACCTGTTAGATTTTATCAAATTTGACATCTTAACTAATCTAAATCCGTGTATTTTAGAAAAATTGTCTCAGCACATTACCCACTGAAGCCTGGCCAGCTGCATTAGGGTGACAGTCGTCCGCCAGTTGATTGTTAAGTAATTTTGGATAAATAGGACCCTGGGCTACCAACCCGTTATCTACTAGACGGTCAATAATACGTTGCGTACGTGCTGGGCCTTCTGGCGTAGTAAGCTTACATCTGGCGGGATTCTCGTATTCTGGTGTTGAACTAGCGTAAATCGGCATTGTGCCAACTCGTTTGCGAAGCTCATTCAATATGTTGACTGCAGCTTGGTAAAAGTCTTCTTCTGTGCCACTACGCTGCATATCATCACCGAGACACAGATTCCACCAAATAGAGTCCGTGCCAGGGTGGCTGGCTAAGCCTGTAGCAAACTTTTGCCAATAGGTATTTGTTCCAACAGGTTGTTTTGACGTAACCTGCCAAGATGTTAAGACGCCCGCACTATAGTCAATGCGCTCCCACATTTCTGTCCCGCCTCCCACGTGATAGCCGTTTACAGCATCGCGTGTCATTGAACAACCTAAATACCCTGTCAGTGCCAAGCTAGAAGTGGGTGGACTTACATTTTGGGATAAGAAACTAGTTGGGGCTGAATTTTGAGGTGGTGCAGCAACACTAGTAGGAGACGTAGGTTTTTTATTCGTATCATTGTTTTGGCCACTTTGTTCACCGTTAGCATCTGACACTTGACCATCTGTTGTGGAAGCAGACAACCCGGGCCGAGTGTTTTTGTTTGACACAAGCGCATCCACAACGAATATAATTCCCCCAATTTGCAATACTAACAAAGTGAGCATAACGCCTAGAAACCGCTTGTCGAGTGGCACAAGCATGATTTTTAACTTTACTAGCTTTTGTTGTATGGAATTGAACAGAGTCGTACCTTAATGGTTGTTTAAATATCATTATACACTTGTAATTATCGAGTACCTACTTGAGCTCTGCGAGCATCATTTATGGAGTTTTTTGATGAAACCCCGCCTACAAAGAAATAAAATCTGACAACACCAATCCGAACCAGATGACAAGAATAAATGAGAGGTTCAGGCTCAAAAAAACGAATAGTCTCTTGGGTTGCGGATGAGAGGACTTGGTCACGTTCCGCGACCCCAGAAAAACATCTTTGCAAACCAGTCTGCAAGAGTTTATTCCCGTCCAAACTGCCACTGGCAGTTCTCCCCTCCACGCCATAGGGTTACGGTTCAACGACTTGATTCAAACCAAACAAAAAGCCCATCAAATGATGAGCATTTTGTTTGGTACGGATGAGAGGACTTGAACCTCCACGCCTTGCGGCACTAGTTCCTAAAACTAGCGTGTCTACCATTCCACCACATCCGCTCGTCGGAACTTACGCAAAAGTCTCGTTTTGCCTAGTACGTCAAAAGCTTCGACCTGCTGCTATGTTCCTCCTCTCAAAACCCCAAACAATAACTAACGTTCCTTGGTTTGCGGTTTTGGTTGGGCTGCAGTGTATTCTACCGTACTGTAGCGATATTTTCCAGTATGCGATCTAAGGCTTCTACTCTGTTTTTATGTCCTGTAACTGCTCTACCGACCGCTAAAAAGTCCGCACCTCTTTCTAATGCTTCCGCAGGAGTAGCTACAGCTGGTTGATCACATATGTCATCACCCGGCATTCTTATGCCTGTAGCGATTACTGTAAAATCCCCTAACTCTTTAACACGTGTTATGCCTGAGACGTTACACATAACTATATCTAACTTATTTCCCTCATCCAGATCATTATTTGCACTACGCATATTTCTTATTTCAATACTGCTTAAATCTGCATCACCAGAAGATAATGCCCCTACTACCCGAGATTTCGTTTGAGCCAGTCCAGCCGCAACTAACGCAGCGCTACCTGCGGAAGGGGCCACGCTTACATATCTGTAACCAAGCTCAAAAGACTTACGAACCACATAATCCATCTGGTCAGGGTCTTCATGATATTTTGCATCCAGATAGGTTACTGTTCCTCGAGAGTGGAGTTTTCTCTGTAATCCATGCGCCATTTGATCCAGCAGAAAGCCTTGCCCCAATTTGACAGCATGAACTTTGTCCTTAAAATCTTCCGCCAGGAACCGCAGCTCTAAAAAATCACCATCAAAATCCACCGTCAAAAATAACTTCTCTTCCGGCCGGCCGGACTCTAAAAATTCAGTCATCGACTACATTATACTATGCGGCGATAAACTGACAGGTTAGCATCTCCATAACTTTTTTCGCTGACTGACTCATATGTGTCTGTGTCTAGCTTAAAATCATTGCCCGGTGGCAGCGAGTAGATGATTAACCCGCCCGGTTTGGCGTGTGACGCAAGTTTGTGAAGCAATGTGTATGCCACGGCATCGTATGGGGGATCGCACAGGACGACATCGAACTGCACGTCCTTATGATTACGTGACCAAGCTTTGACGTCTTTACGGATCGGGTCGACTACATCTGTAATTCCAAGCGTTTCGAAGTTAATGATAATCGTTTTGAACGATTCGATATTCAGCTCCACAGCAGTAACATGCCCCGCACCACGACTGACAGCCTCGATAGCAAGGGCTCCGGTGCCAGAGAATGCATCGAAAAAACTCAATCCTTTTATATCGCCTAACATATTAAAGATGGCACCACGGATTTTTTCACTCATAGGATGAGTTTTGTGACCGTGTGGACTTTCAAAAAAACGACCACCGAGATTACCGCTGATTACTCGCATTTACTTTTCTGCAAGTCCGGCATCGCATAAAGCGGCATACCAGGTTAATGATACGGTTTGTACTATCAAAGGACCTAGTTTGTGACGGATATCGTATGCTAACTTCGGTGTCCAGCCTTTCTGATGGTAACGTTCGTACATATTCATAACAGCAATTTCACGGGCCGTGCGCTTGAACCACTCTACCGGGCCGATTTTACGCATCTGTTTGGTGTCGGTGCTTTTAGGCACCGCTTCGCTGAAGGTAAGCGGCATTATCAGTGTCGCGACGCCCATTTCAAACAGTCCATGTGTCGTAAATAAGCCTTTTGGGCCCCACATTTTCCAATTGTTTTTCACTTTTTCACGTCGCGTGTCGCCGTGCATGACTAGTTTTTCTTTGATCGTCGTACGCGATTCAATGCCCTCGCCGCCACGAAGTTCAACGAGCTTTTCTTCGTATGGATAATGGTGTGCCGGCGTTAATCCATCCACCAAAGCATGTGCTAACCAAGCTGCTTCAAAGGCGACGCGCTCTTTATTGCCGGCTTTTAATTCTTTTACGAGTAGTTTGTAATGATTATCAATCAAATCTGGAAGCTGCGAATCATCGTCATCGAAGGGACTGTAATAGTGCCACAGTTCGTCTTTGGCGGGACTTTTACGTTTAATTGCATCTGGTCCATTCTTGCCTTCAAAATGCAAGATACGCTTAGCATCTGGAAAAATCGTGTCGTCCTCCAGTAATTTACCAAGATGCTTCCGTGCTACCCGGTCGATTTTTTGATGAGCACCAAGCACGCGGCCAGAATATTTAGTAAGGGTTGTTCCTGCATACATATGATTAGTTCAAATTCGTTACTGCGCGCAATCTTTGCACGCGTTTATATAATTGCTTATAGTTTAGCAGTTTTTCTTCTTTATCTATAAAGTCCTGAGCGGTCTTACGAGCTTGTGCGATTAGTTTTACATCTGTCAGTTTAGCTATTCTTAAATCTAACTGACCATGTTGCATCGTACCGTATATTGCACCGGGACCGCGGATTTCTAAATCAATTTCGGCCAGCTTGAAGCCGTCACTGGAGCTTTCTAGGGCCCGAAGGCGACGGCTGGGCTCTGACGAATCACCGAGCATCAAATATGCATAGCCCTGCTGGTCGCTGCGACCAACGCGCCCACGGAGCTGATGAATTTGAGCCAGCCCAAACCTTTCAGCGTTTTCAACCAACATTACGGTTGCGTTGGGCACATTTACTCCGACTTCAATGACAGTAGTGGAAACTAAGATATTCAGCTCGTGTCGCATAAACTGCTGCATAACTGCATCTTTTTCGTCTGGTTTCATTTTTCCGTGAAGTAAGCCAACTCGCCACTTTTTGAACACTTTTTTACTTAAATCTTCATATACTTCCTCGGCAGAGCGAACCGGTAAAAATTCTGAATCACTGATAAGCGGTGTTACTACAAACATTTGTCGCCCACCAGCTAGCTCTGTCTCGATTTTTTCATACAGCTGCTTACGTGAATTTGGCGAAGCAATCTTAGTAATGATCGACTTTCGCCCCTCGGGCTTAGTATCAATAACAGAAATATCCATCTCGCCATACAAAGTTAGTGCAAGACTGCGCGGTATTGGAGTGGCAGTCATATTGAGTACATGGACGGCATGGCCAGCTTTAGTTAACAGTTTTTTACGCTCTTCGACGCCAAAACGATGCTGTTCGTCGACAATAATCAGCCCGAGCTTGTGCATATCCACTTTTTCGGCAATCAAGGCATGCGTACCGACGATAAATTTGATTTCACCGGTTTTAATTTTGGCTTGAGCTTCTTTTTTTTGAGCCGGTTTCAAGCCTCCAATCAGCAAACTAACGCTGTTTTGCATATTCACCGGGGTAAGCAAATCATAAATAGTTTCGGCGTGCTGACGTGCTAAAAGTTCGGTTGGTGCCATCAGTGCCACCTGGAAGCCTTGTTTGATAGCCATCAGCGCAGCCATCGTAGCCACAACAGTTTTTCCCGAGCCTACATCCCCCTCTACGAGCCTGTTCATAGGCTGTGTTTTCTCTAGGTCCTGGTAAATCTGCCACACGGTTTTACGCTGTGCATCCGTCAAAGTGAATGGTAGGGCTGCTACGAAATCTTTCGCAAGCTTTTCTGTGAACGGAATAGCGATGGTCTGTTCTTGCATAAGCTCGTGCTTATTCATCAGGGCTGCGAGCGTAAGGCCAAACACTTCTTCAAATCCCAGGCGTCGCTTTGCTTCCTCTAATGATTCTGGTGAACTGGGAAAGTGCATTTCTGCCACAGCTTGAGACCTTGAAATCAGCTTGTGCTCGCTAATAATCCATTTGGGCAGCGTTTCCTCAGAAGCCACGATTAGCTGCATAGCTTCACGAAGAACCTTTCTAATCTGAGCTGATTTCAGTCCTTTTGTTTCGCGGTAGATAGGCACAATCCTGGCCGTATTAATTGGGAAGCTACTGGCCATCTCGGCTGACGGATTCATAATACTGAGGCGTTGGTGACTTAGCTGAAAATCACCGGATATATAATATTCGGTATCAGCCTTAAGGGCATTGGCGCGGTAAGGCTGATTAAACCAAATTAGTCGCACGCTGCCAGTATCGTCACTCACTACTGCCTCGGTCAAGTGCATCCCACGGCGGACGTAGCGTCCTTTTGCCTGTTTAATAACTGCTTTGATTGTTACTACACCAGGTTTAATCCGATTGATAGGCAAAATAAGTGAATAATCATCGTAGCGCCTCGGAAAATACTCAATAAGATCATGGACAGACGCAAGCCCGATAATGGCAAATTTCTTGGCCATTTCCGCACCTACACCTTTAACATCTGTCAGTGGACTATCAAACGTCATCTGACACCAGTATAACGCTAGCTAGCTTTTTTAATGAGAAAGAATACGCTAGGACCAAAGTAGGTTTTGGCCAGGGCAGGTTGCATGACACGTTCAGCAGCCAACATGGCGCTACGCGGAAGTAATTTTTTGAGAGCCGGACTACGCAAATTTGAAACAGACAAAGACTTTTCTACTTTAAGTCCAGCGTGAGCCAACTGCTTTTGGACTGTTTTCGGGTTATGATTTACAAAAGGAATTTCTTCTTCTCGTTTGTTTTTCTCAGAGCGAATATCTACTGGGTCGGTTGGCAGTCGCTGGCCTTTGAGGAAGTGCTTAACACGGTTCCGGCCATGAGCGTAATTTGCGACTTCTAGGATTAAGTAGCCATCTTTGCTCAGCACACGAGCTAATTCCCTAAATTCGGGGGCTGGGTCCGGCAAATGATGCATAACACGTATCATGGTTATCAAATCGAGTTCACCGGCTTTAAATTTTAAATCATCAGCCTGAGTCAAGACCATATCGATATCTGCCTCGTCTTTTAAAAATTCTTTGCCTATGTCCAGTTGCTGCCTGGAAGGTTCGGCCAGTGTTACTTTGTCTGCAAATTCTTTAAGAAAAACACACAGGCGACCGTAACCACCTCCAATATCAGCTGCATGTTTGAATCGTTTACCCTTTAAAAGGCGGCTAATTGCAATCTGCTCGGCAGCGTTTTCATAATCACGACCATCCCAATAACGTAAGTAATTATGTGATGGATCATTGTATTGGTCGGCCTTCTTTTTGATTGAGGTAGGATTTTTCATATTTGGTTAGTATATCAGACGCTTATTTTTCTATCAGTGCGAAGCTATTTTTGCCACGCTTGACCAGGTTTGCGCCTGGTTTAAGTAAAATCTCTTGGTCGAGCGATATTTTTTTGCCATTGATCGAAATTGCACCTGATGCGTGAAAAGTTCTGGCTTCAGATTTCGAAACTGACAATTCTGCATCAACAAGCAGCTGATACAAATCAGCGCTCGCTTTTACTGTACGTAGTTCGCCGCGCAAAACGTCAATTTCTTCTTTTTTTAAGCTTTGAAACTCATTCTGACCGAATAACACATCATTTGCATTTACAACTGCGTCAACCTTAGCTTGGCCATGAACAAGCTTGGTTACTTCATAGGCTAGTTTTTTTTGGGCCAGACGGTTTCGACGGTCGTTATCGAACTCAATCATGATTTTTTCTAGCTCCGGTTTGGATAATAATGTGTAGATTTTTAGGTAATCTTCTACACCAGCATCATCTAAATTCAACCAGAACTGATAAAACTTGAAAGCACTAGTCAGTTTTTCGTCTAACCAAACCGCACCATCTTCAGATTTACCAAACTTAACACCGGTTGCTTTATTAATTATCAGAGGCGTTGACCATACATGCGCTTCTCTGCCACTCAGGCGGCGAACAAGATCAACCCCAGCTATACTATTTCCCCACTGGTCAGAACCACAAACTTGTAACGTGACACCATGCTCTTTATTAAGATGTACAAAGTCGTAACCTTGGATTAATGCATAGCTAAATTCTGCATAGCTAATGCCGGAGCCGTCTTGGGCTAGGCGAGTTTGTACGAAATCACGGCTCAACATCTGGCGCATTGGCACGTGCTTGCCAACCTCACGCAAGAATTGCAAATAACCCATATCCTTAAACCAATCGTAATTATCGACAAGTTCGAAATTCTGACCATCGAAAATTTGTTTATATTGGTTGGCTATTGCCTCCTTGTTAGTCTTGATAGACTCCGGCGTCTGAAGAGTTCGTTCATCTGCTTTACCATCAGGATCGCCAATCATACCGGTAGCGCCACCCACGAGCAACACTGCTTTGTGGCCATGGCTTATAAAATGTCGAACCATCATGGCGGCCGCCAAATTACCAATAGTCATAGACGAAGCAGTAGGGTCAACACCCCAGTAAAATGTAATAGTATTACCATCAAGCTCAGTAATATCTTTATATGTTGTCTGGTTTACAAAGCCGCGCCATTGCAGTTCTTCTGATAATGTCATACTCATATTATTAAAGAGTATATCTCAACTTCGGTCAAAGTGTTAGAGTTTTACCTTGCAAACTGTCTGAACCTGCTATAATGATGGGTAAGCATATGAAGCTTTTAAGGAGTAACCCGAGTATCTTATGAATGACACGAAAAGGCGGATCCCTACCCGTGGTGCTAGGCAATTGGGTCGTAAAAGTAAAAATACTTTTGTCACCAAAAGCGGGCAGACTATCAAGGTAAATCGTACGATCGCCCAAAAACTAAAAGCCAAGAAAGAAGACTACGCAAAGCGTAGGGCGTCTCGGCTGGCTGGCATGCCAAAAAATCCGATAAAGCGATTCTTTTATCGTTTACACCCGAAGCGTCTATATAAGTATTGGTTCAGCCGCGAAGGTGGCATCATGGCCCTTAAAGTTGCTGGAATCGGCATTGTAGCCGGATTCTTATTAATGATTGGTGTGTTTGCTTATTTTCGTAAAGATTTGCCGAACCTACGCGACATATCTGGCACCAACATAGGTGGCAGTATTCGTTATTATGATAAAAGTGGCGCAACACTTTTATGGGAAGATTACGACGCCGTCAAACGTATCCCAGTAAAAGATGAAGACATTAATGAATTCGTTGAAAAAGCTACAATCGCTGTTGAGGATAAAGATTTCTTTAAACATGGTGGTTTTGATGTACGTGGTATCAGCCGTGCGGCATTTAAAAACGTGACCGGGGGTGGCGATAGTCGCCAGGGCGGTTCAACAATTACTCAGCAACTGGTGAGACTTACGCAACCAGGCATCAGTAAAGAGCAGACCTATCAGCGTAAAGTCAAAGAACTCATCTTGTCTATTGAGCTCGAACGAACTTACTCCAAGCAAGAAATTTTGACAGGCTATCTCAACACAGCCCCTTACGGCAACGTTCAGTACGGAGTGGAGGCAGCTATGCGTGATTATTTCCAGAAATCCGGTAAAGAAATAACTTTGGATGAAGCAGCTTTCTTAGCCGCAATTCCGAAATCACCATCCTACTATTCGCCTTATGGGCCTAGCTATAATAAGGACGCGCTCGTCGGCCGTCAGC
>JACDFO010000023.1 GCA_013815785.1 Candidatus Saccharimonadota bacterium
CTATCTGTTTCTGTGAATCATTAGAATAAAAAATAACAGACCTGTACTGAGGGCCTATGTCGTTACCTTGGCGATTTAGTGTTGTTGGGTCATGAATCGCCCAAAAGATGTCCAAAATTTCCGCTAATTTAATAATGCTAGTATCGAACGTAACTTGGATTACCTCGGCATGTCGAGTAGCCCCGCTACCTACTTTATAGTATTCGGCATCTTGCTTGGAACCACCTGCATAACCGGAGATAACTTCACTGACTCCATTTATGAGCCTGAAGCCGGCGTCTAGACACCAAAAACAGCCACCACCCAGTACGATTATCTCCATTATGCGTCCTTCTTCGGCTCAAAATCTAAAGATACCGAGTTGATGCAATAACGCTGTCCACCTTTATCGACTGGCCCGTCGTCAAACACGTGGCCGAGATGTGCGCCACAATTCGCACAAGTTACCTCAGTTCTACGTGCTCCGAAACTTGTATCATCATGTAGCTCGACATGTTCCTGGTTGAGCGGGTCAGTAAAACTTGGCCATCCCGAACCGGAGTCGAATTTGGTACCCGATGCAAATAGTTCATGGCCACATGCACCACATGTATAAGTGCCGTCGTCATGGTTGTCTACGTATTTGCCAGTAAAGGCCATTTCGGTGCCTTTTTCACGTAACACGCGGTACTGTTCGGGTGTGAGTTTTTCTTTCCAGTACTCTTCGGGTTTATTCTTCATATCATCACTCATAGTGCTACTCCATTTTCTCCATAACTAACATAGCTTACTGTACTATTTTAACTTCCAAACGCTATAAGTGCTATTTTCTTTTCTTCGACGTTTTTGAGTGCTTTGTACAAAAATATTATTGATTTGAGGAGAGTCGTCATAGAGAAGATAGTGTGTTTGTAAACGATGTTCATAGACTTCATTTAATGCAAAATAAGGTGAGCTGATTAGGTTTAAGACAGCAAAAGGCGTATACTTATAACCAATAAGTGTTTTTAGAGTCTAGCGACTACAGTCCAGGAAAGGGCGAGACATGTCCAAGGATAAAGGCCGTCGGGAAGTGAAAAAACCAAAAGCACCAAAGGTAAAGGATTAGTATGCCGACACTAAAGAAAAAGTCTGACTTTTTTGAGACAGCAGAAGGGTTAGAAATAGCCAGAGCATTGCGCGAAATGGATGCTGACAATGCTTTCAGTACCATTGCAAGCTATAGCGCCAACGCGGCAGTGTATCCGGACAACTTAATTCCGTTTGTCGACAAACACATGAACTATCTTAAACAGCACCAAAACGTGAACCCGGTACATTATTTGTCCAACCTTCGTTTGATGACGAAGATCAAAGTCAAACTTTCTTAGACTCCCAAGCAAACAATTTGCAAACATAGCGATTTTATTCACAGACATATAATTTGGCTTACGGTTTAATACGTAACACCCAGAGGGGTGTTACGATATGAAAAAATTCTTTACTCTACTCTTTTGCCTATCAGTAGCTGGTATTTCAGCTTATAGTTTGTTGTGGCCGAATTATGTCGTTCAATCAGTTGTAGAATCTAATGAGATTTATGTAGCGTTGCGTGCCATAATTGTCATTTTATTACTCACTTACACATTCCTTCCAGAAATTCGAAACGTGTTCACTAAATTATTTGTGAGTAGCGGTGGTATCTTATTTCTGACTTTTGGCATCATAACTATGTTTTCGCCGATGTTTTTCGGTCAATTGGATCACTATGTACCCTTGGGCGATGTTTTTATATTTTTGGAAGGCGGGATTTTGATGGTACTGGCCGGAATAGAGGCACCGACGAACCGTATTCGTTTGCGAGCGAAAGCACCGCTACCACCCGAAATGACATCTCTAGTACGATCCGGGTTTCTAAGTAGGCAGCAAATGATTTATAATTCTAGCATTAGAAACGGTTAGTGAGCATTGACGGCCTAGAACAAAGGGGGATTATGAAACAAAGGGCGTATATGTGGATATTTATAGCACTGGTTGCTGTCTATATGGGCTTAAGTTTACTCCTACCGCCGGAATATTTGCGTAAGTACCAGATGTCCGAGGCTAGCCTAAGACTGGTCAGCTTAACCATAATACTGCCTGTCGGGGCTATCCAGTTAAGTGCCCTATACGGGTTCTTAAAATTTAAAGCCTATGCAAATAAAATCAAAAAAACAAAAGAAGGGCCAGCTTTCATGCAGATTGCAAACGGGTTGATGGTATTAACATTCGGACTGCCCATCAACAGCGCTGCTTCTTCGATTTTAAATTATGTGGCAAGGACAAATACCGACTTGCAGCCGACTGCTATCATTCTCAAGGGCTACATAGCGCTGATTTTCCCATTTATTGCTTTCTTGCTCATCGCCAAGGGTGCGGAAGGTTTGATAAAAACCTTGAAACGCCCTGTTTCTAAGCAATGGACAACATTCGGCCTGTTAGGCGTAATAGTATTGACCGCAGTATACACAGAACTGATTGTGGCGAGAGCGCCAGTACAGGATGCCAAAAGTGGCTACCATCTGCCGACATGGCTTATTCTCGCAACTATCGCCATTCCTTACTTATATATCTGGTGCAAGGGCCTCAGGGCTGCGTACCATATCTTTATCTACAAAAATAGAATTAAGGGCACGGTATATAGAAATGCGCTCGACTACCTAGCTAAAGGTCTTGTCATCATCATTTTCGCATCGATTATCATCCAGGTACTGATTACAGTCACAGAGCGTATAACTAGTCTGAGCGTTGCTCCAATTTTGCTTATAGTGTATTTGCTGCTTGGTTTGTATGCTGTGGGATTCGGGATGGTTGCGCGTGGAGCAAAAAAGCTTAAAAAGATTGAGGAAGTGTAGTGCCTGCGACGACTACACTTTATAAAAAAGCTGTTGAGGTCAGCGAAGAATATCTTGGACCGGCCGGGGAGCGGTTTATCAGACGTCAAATCAGTACCCACATCGGTATTGAGCCGGAAGAGCTGGGTGGTCGAGATTTACCAAAGCTAGTTAACTGGGCTAGCTTGGCTTTTGCATTACTGACTGATAATTCGCACGAGGTCAAAGGTTTTACCCGTGACATGCTATCTATTTCATCAAGCCGTAAATAACTGCCGTCGCACATGGCAATGAAGCACATCACAACCAACCGCTCAAGTCGTGAGGATGCGGAGTCAGAGGCATTGTTTTTAAGTATCGGAGAAGGTGCGATCGTAACTGACCAGCATGGCAATATCTCACGTATAAATGGTATTGCCTTGCAAATGCTGGGACTTTCAAGTGAAGATATCATAGGTAAATGGTATCCAAGCGTAATTCAAGCCGAAGACAAAGAAGGCAATAAAATACCCAATATGGAACGACCGATCATGGAAGTATTTTTAAGTGGTAAACCAATATTTCGGCGCGTTTATTACCAAAAAAGCGATGGGACGCGTATGCCTGTAGGAGTCACGGTGTCACCGGTAATCGTGCGGGATATTCCGATAGGTGCTATCGAAGTGTTTCGGGATATTACTGAAGAAGTCGAGCTAGAAAACGCAAAAGACGAATTTATATCCATCGCCTCGCACCAATTAAGAACCCCGGCAACCGTCGTAAAGCAGTATCTTGGTATGATGCTCGAAGGTTATACCGGTAAGCTAGATAGTCAGCAACAAGAAATGTTACAAACTGCCTATGAATACAATGACAATCAGCTTGATGTCATTAACGACTTACTGAAAGTTGCCCAAGCCGATGCCAACCAAGTCCGCGTTGTTCAGAAGCGTGTAGACATAGTAGAACTCGTACGGGATGTCGTAGAAGGTCAACAGGCTGAGCATTTAAAAGGTGAGTCTAAGATTCGATTAACCCCACAGACCGAGAGCGTGTTTTGTAAAGTCGACCCGCTTCATATACGCATGGTGCTAGAAAATCTGCTAGACAATGCCCGTAAATACACGCCAGGGGCGAGCAGTGTAACAGTCGAAATAGTACTCTCACCGCAGAATGTAAAAGTGTTGGTATCTGATAAAGGAATCGGTATCGCAGCAGAAGATATACCAAAACTATTTCAAAAATTTTCACGTGTTCATGGCTCGTTGTCATCAGTTGGTGGCACTGGTCTTGGACTCTACTGGGCAAAGAAACTTGTCATGTTGCACGACGGAAACATAAGCGTAACCTCGAAGCCAGATGTCGGAAGTACCTTTACGCTTGAACTACCTCGGGGTGATTACTGATGAAGCAAATTTTAATCGTGGAAGACGAGGCGGTGCTGCGAAAAGTCTATGAGACATTATTTACGCTAGAAAAGTTTACGGTATGTGTAGCCGAAAACGGGCAAGCGGCGTTGGACGAATTAAAAAACTTTAAGCCAGATATAATTATTTTGGATTTACTTATGCCAATTATGGGTGGGGTTGAATTTTTGAGCGTTGCAAATTTGGAAAAAACACATCCTGCAACCAAAGTGCTAGTACTAAGTAACTTGTCTGACGCAGAGACGATTAGTCACATAACAGAACTTGGTGCGACCAAATATCTGCTTAAGGCTGGAATTTCACCAAGGGAGCTGGTTGGAACCGTTAACGAAATGATCAAGAAAACTTAGAGCTAACAGAGGGTGGTCGTGAATCAGTTCTTAGGCCGCAAACGCATGATAGGCGTTCAGAGCGCGGTTGATCGCTTGCTCCTGGACTGGTTTTTGACCAGGTAAACGTATTAGCTTACTGTCGGCAACTTCATCAATCGCTAATTTGCCGATCGCGTTGGCAGTTTTAAGGTGCTTAGCCACATACCCGAAGTAGGTTTCGGGCATAACCGGCACACCGACCGGTGAATAATATTTCTTAAGCAAAAAGCGAACCAGCGGACGTAGACTAGGGTGTTGCTGCAGGCGTATCTCGGCTTGCATGCCATAAACAGTTGCATGTTTTTTCTCATCCTTTTGTATGAGGGGTAACGTTTTATTTAATACGGGGTGGTCAGCAACTTTCCTTAATGCATAATACCCTGCCCAGGTGAGCCATTCATTTGCCATGCCCCAAGTCATGTGAATCGCTGCCATAGTTTCCTGACCAGTCTGAGTCTGCAGTACAGAGCTTGATAGAAAATCTTTTATTGACGTTAGGTATTTGCTAGTATCATCGAAGTTATAATTTACGCGCGGGTTTTCCTTTGCGGCGACGACTTTTAACTGATGCAGCCCATCCAAAAACTCAAGACCAGGTGTCTGGCGCCCATCTACTTCTTCTACGATTACGCAGTCTAAAAACTTCAATAGTCCACGCGTATGGTTTGCTTCCTCTTCCATCCACATAGGAATAAACTCTGACAATATTGGATCGGTTTGGGTGAGCGGGTTGATGCCTACTTCCTCGGCATAGCCTGGTGTTGCTCCTTCGATAACGGCCTGATACCCAATCGTAAGTGCATCCGCTGGAGTAATAGTTTTTACTTGGATTTCATGTTTGAGCATCATGTCTGGACTAAAGCGCTGTGGCGCGCCCATGACTGAATAGAAAGATTCTAGGCTAAGTGGTCCAGATTCGGGGTACAAAATAGATTTCATAAAACGCTACCGTCCCAACTCTATTCTATCCTTGAACTTGCGCCCGGTTCGTACACAACTACCACAATTTCTAATTTTGGATTGTAGTGATCATGTAACCTATACGTACCAGGTTTTTTGAACTGCACGCGCCACGCTTCATCAGCTGCGAAATCTCCTGAAGCATAGCTGCCTACGTGGTCATGGGGAACATCGTGTGGATTATGGTCGTCGTCACTGGAAGCAGCAGGACTCTCATGGTTTTTTTCATCACCCCCATTCAGACCTTTACCATCGGAAATATTGTGCATTTTACCATCAGCGGAGTTGAATTGAACAAATTCGCCGACTTTAACAGCTAATTCGTTTGGATTCATACCGTTAGCCGAAAGTGCTACACAGATACCATCACAATTCGTGTTTACGACAGGTTTGTTACTGCCACGCGTAGCTTGCACGACTGCGAACCCCATACCGAGAGCTACTAGTGCGACAAGCGCGAGCTGCACAGAACCGATAGCTAAAAACTTACGTAGTTTTTTCACTAGATAACCTCAACGACACCCTTCATATAAGGATGTGGTTCGCAGGTATAATTGAATGTACCAGCAGTGTCGAATGTAAAGTTAAAGCTTTCGCCCTGACCAAGCAGTTCGCCCTGAGGACCACCAGCATCCTTGCTAAAGACATTATGTCTCGCTGAGTCCCGGTTTGTCCAGGTTACCTTGGTACCTTTTTTAACTTTGATGGTCTTATTCTCGAAGGCAAAATCACTGATGTCCATCGTTACTTCGGTTTGCATTGTCAAATCTTGCGCACCACCGCTTGAGTTAGCGCTCGGCTTAGTTTCACCCGCCTGCATTTTTTCCATGTCGCTCCCTGAACCTGAATGAGTAGCAGCGTTATCTTTCTCTGGCTGATTAGCTACGACGATACCCGCGATCGCACCGACTGCGACGATGGCAATTATAATTCCTAATAGTTTCTTGTTCATATTCAACTCTCCCTGGTATTTAAGTACTTCACTTTAACTGATACGGACCGGATAGATGTGAACGGCCAGGTAGTCCTGGCCGTTCCTTAACTAGCCGGCTTCTATTAGAAGGCTTCTGGCTTCTGCTTGACGATAGCGCCTGCTAGCGTGTCAGCAATTTTGGTAGTTATCTGGTCACGAGTTGCTTGCTGTGCCATGTAGCTAGCGTCGTGGTCACCAGCAACGTGCTTGTCAAGAGTGCTTTTTAGCAAACCAACATGCTCAGCTATAAGTTGTGCGACTGCGTCTTTAGGAAGACCAGTAGCACCACCGAGTAGGTCGGAGATAGCTGATACATAACCATCTAGGTTTTGTACGGCTTTATCCATTCCAGCTTGGTCGCCAGCTTTAGAGGCAACCGTGTAGTCTACGAAGAACGTAATGTGGCTTCTCCATATTTCGAGGAACTTTGCTTCAGCTTCGGGGCCATAAACGGAACCAACTGATTTTGAAAGTGCTACTGAATTAACGTCTAGTGCCTTTGCTGAAGGTGCAAACTGGTCACTGCCGTCATATCCAGCTCGTAACACACCGCTAGCAACGTCAGCGTGTTGTGCGTTTAGGTTGTTTAGCAGGACACGAAGACCAGCTGCTTTAGTATCTGTTGATTGTGATGAAGCGTTGTTGGCTTGTCCGCCATCGCCGCCGTCTTTATTGTTGCCCGTCATGTAGCCAATACCGCCACCGACGAGTAGTCCTACGACGAGCGTTACCACTACGGCCGCTGTTTTATTATTTCCTTGCATGAATCCTCCTACAAAGGTGTTAGTAATGTAATATTGCTTACTTTACTAAGTAAACATAAACTGATATTATGCTTATATGGCGAAGTTGTCAAGTATAATTACATCGAACATGGCTAATTCCAATAATCTGACTCAAAGTGAACTTAAAACGTATCAAGTTGGTGTTATTCAGGCTGCTGCTGTGCGTGCACTAAAAAAGCATAAAGACTCCTGCTTGCAGCCTTATGGTCTGACCGGGATGCAGTGGTGCATTATCGGTACGGTACTCGATACCGGCCCTAAAGGCATCCGTATTACTGACCTTGCTAATAAGGTAGACGCAACTATGGCTTTTCTGACAAACACTGTAAATTTGCTCGAATCAAAAAATGTCTTAGAGCGTATCGAAAATGCCAATGATAACCGTTCACGCATGGTCAGAGTCACAAAGAAGTTCCAGCCTAATTGCCAGAAAATAGAGAACGAACTGCGGCGCAAACTGCGAACCTCTTTTTATTCCAAAGTTACGCCGGACGAACTCGACACATATATAAGAGTGCTGAACAGATTTTCAGAACTCAGCTAAGACTACTTCAAGCGAAATTCTTATAGCTGTGGATACAATGGCTTGCTAGACTGGATGCTTATTCCCATTAAGGAGGATTACATGACAGGTGAATTTGAACCAGTTGAACCAGAATTTTTGCATGATGTGGCTCATGTACTCCGTGACAAGATTGATGAAAATCAGGCAGCGGTCCTAATCTTACGTTATACGGGGGGCATGAACGACAGGAAAATTAGCAGCTATACCGGCTTCACTGAAGCTGAAGTAGAAAAATTTGCTAAAACCGGCAGACAAGCGCTCTTCGGGCAATTTTCTACATTTCCTGATATTGCAAAATAAAAAGACCTCGCGTTTTACTGCGAGGTTTTTTGAAAATTTAGTGGCAGATTATTAATCTACCAGCTACGGTTTCCACCGCCACCGCCACCGCCACCACCAAAGTCGCGACGAGGACGATCCTCTTTTGGACGAGCTTCGTTGACCGTAATGCTACGGCCACCCATGTCGCTGCCATTCAGTGCTTTTTCAGCTGCTTTGCCTTCGTCGTCACTTTCGAACTCGACGAAACCAAAACCTTTGCTACGGCCGGTATCACGATCAGTGATAACCTTAGCGTAACCAACGGTACCATGCGCACTAAAAATTTCTGACAATTCCTCGTCAGTCGTTGAAAATGGCAGGCCACCTACGAATAATTTGTACATTCTAACTTGTTTCCTTCTTGTTTACAGACCAGGATCGACCACTCTCTATTGCTTACACGTACGAAACTGTTCTACAAACAAGAAGAACTAAATCGACTAAACCAGCTAACAGATAAGAACCTGCCTAAGAATTTAAGCATATCCAGGGAAATAACACAATGATAAGTATAAGCATATTGACAAAATAGCAAAACTCAGCTATAATACGTAGTGTTGATGCATCAAAACAAACAATATTAAAAATAACGATTAGGAAGTTTCACAACATGAGTGTTTTGACACTATATAGCGAGCTTGCGTACGAATTTGTACCAGCTTCTAATGATGAATTTTTAGAAATTGACGCCGTTCTAAACGAGCTCTAGATACATTTAAAAATAAATAACCAAAGGAAATTAAATATGTTAATTCAAGATATCAAACCACGGAGTGCGCGTTCAAAACGTACCTCCAAGCTTCGTCTTCGGGGTAGAACTATCACCATAGTTTCTGCTTAGTCGAAGTCTGACACTAAAAGAGCCCCTTACGAGCGGGCTCTTTTAGTGTTGCGTGTTTGTAAGATGTAACTGATGCACACCGATCAGCTGTAACAGCATTTTGCCTAAACGCGACTTGCCCGGCAATACATAATATTTATTGTTTGTGAAAAATTGCCAAAATTCTGGATTTATATCCTGACTACTAAGCAGGTGAAGGTGACGCAACGCTTGCGCTAAAAATTCAATATCATGTCTCATCAGGTATGATTCTAGCGCTTCCTCTGCGTGCTTATAACCGATGTGATGCAATAGTTCGATAATTTTTTCTATTGCCTCAGGTGTCAACACAGGCTCGTTCGCATCCGATAATTCGATACATTCGGCAATGATTTCACATGTAACTACTATCAGCTCACGTAACTCTGCCGTTGATTCTAACGGTGTGGTCTCTATGATCGCAGCCATTCTTACCAATGTTTCTTCGACTGGCAGCTGTCCCGCTACTTCTTGGACGGCTTCTAATGATGGTAGCGCCGATGAGATAGGCTGGCTCGCCAAAAATTCTACGAATCTGTTTATGGTGAGTGCTTCCTTAATCGTAGGTATTTCGGCCGAGTCCTCCGTGATTATAGGAGCAACGTTGTCTTGTCCGGGCTCATTAGAGTCTATTTCTGGCCCAGACATGATAGCTTCATCAGCTTCTACAGATACGGGCTCAGTTATCATTTTCTCTTGAATGTTGACCGGGGCTTCAGGCTTAATCGGGCTAGGCGATGCCGGGTCATATGTCTGTTCATTCGCGTAGCCTTGCTTCGATATATCAGGTTTCGACATGTCAGCATCATCGAGGGATTTATCGTTAATTTTCAAATTTGGGAACCTTATTTCATACTCATGTTGTATCTGGGTCAGCCATGCATCCATCCGATCTGTAGTTGTTTCGTCAACGTCACGGATTAACGGTTCTTTATCATAATTTTCGGTTATTTTGTAATCGTGCAGATTCGTGGTGGGTATATCTTTGGCTGGCTGGTGAATCTTAAACGGGCGTTCGTGCACTGGTTCGCGATGAGGTGCCTTAATCGGCTCTACGGTCGTCTGAACGATGGCTATCTTTTCTTGTGTTTTCAGTTCCTTGGACTCGACTTCTACAGGTGCTTCGGTTTCTATGCGTACCGTTACATTAAGCTCGACACCTCGAGATTCTGTTATCTTTTGAAAATACGGTAGATGTTTCTCGCTAATTTCAGTTTTAGACTCATTCATCGCCATAACTAAAAACATATTCTTCGCCTCGATCGTCATTTGGTCATGAGGAACAGGACAATATTTTATAAGCTCTTCCGGCGTACCCGTAACACCATATAAAGAGATTTGTTCGGCATGATATTCCACCATTAAATCGGGTATAGTTTCCTGAATAGTCTCAGCCGTGTGAATAGCCTCGCCTTGAAGTACTGGCACTTATGGCCTCTCCGTGTAGATTACGTCATCAGTAGCATCCAGTACTCCGGCATGTCGTAACATCCCTATGAATATATTCGCTCTTTTCTCCTTAGGATCACTCTCTATATCTTCGGGGGAACGAGCAAGGTTTTCAAATTGTAGAGCTGCACTTAATGGTAGTTCATGCTCGCCGTACCTGATTACCACATTGCCATACTTTTCTAAGAAGTATTGATCGGGATTCGTTAATCGGGGGTCTTGCTCACCGGTCATCGGATACGTATCAAATGAGCTCACAATTCACACCTTTCTCGCCTTAACAGTAATGCTTAAAGTATACATAACTCAGGCTTCTAACCCTAGTAAACAGATAAGAAACATGTTATATTGCAGTTTGTTTCTAGGCCAAAATACCAAACCAAGCAAAGCTGTTTGGAATTTTGAGAGGAGGAAGCGACTAGAAGGTGGAATGAAAACAATTTATTGGTTTCATGCAAGCTGACCGTCGCTTCTGACGAGGCGGCGTAGCTCAGTTGGTTAGAGCGCAGGACTCATAAGCCTGAGGTCACTGGTTCAAATCCAGTCGCCGCTACCAAAATTGACAATTGTAGTCTAAAGCGGTTATATTTAGGTTCTAGTATGAGTAATCAACTAGATACAAAGAAAATTAACGCACAAATCAAGTAAGCGGCCAGTCGGCCGTTTTTTTATGCCAATAAAAAGGAGATAATATGAAAGAAATAGAATTACCACTAAACGATATGACGCGCGATAGATTGCTAATTGAAGGGTTAAATAGGTATGTGGCTAGTGACAGAGAACATCCAGCAGCCCGTTTTTATGTTCAGGACAGTATTCGTCAACAAAAAGCCTATGAAGCCACTCAGCTGGAGCAAGAAGTAGTTTTGCCTAGCCATGCCGCCATGCAACTAGTTTTGTTCAGTACTTAGTCAAATTCCTTCCGACATACGGTGTAGAATTGTAGGATGAATGTTGAACTAGTGCCAGGGAAGTATGTAGTGGCGGTTTCGGGTGGTGTGGATTCGATGGTGTTATTAAAAATACTTTCTGTGCAGCCAGATGTGGAATTAATCGTGGCGCATTTTGACCACGGAATTCGTACGGATTCAGTCGAGGACCGCAAACTTGTTGAAAAGACAACTGTGCTTCTTGGTCTGAAATTTGAGTTTGCCGAAGGAAACTTGGGTCCGGGTGCAAGTGAAGAAACCGCACGCAATGCACGCTATAAATTTCTGCATAATATTCGCTTCAAATATGATGCGGTTGCTCTGGTGACCGCTCATCATCAAGATGATTTAATAGAAACCGCCTTGCTGAATGTGTTGCGTGGTACCGGCCGCAAAGGCCTGACATCTTTGGGCTCGACTGACAAAATAAAACGACCTTTACTGGCGATACCAAAGCAAGATATTTTGAAATACGCCAGAGCCAATGACGTTACTTGGCGCGAAGATTCCACCAATACCGACACTACGTATTTGCGAAATTATGTAAGGCAAAACTTACTGCCAAAGCTGTCCAAAGACAGACGAAGTAAGTTGATCAATCTTCTTATCACGTTGCAGGATCAAAATCAGGAATTGGATATTCAGATTGCTGATTACTTGCAGTTGGGTGAAAAAGATCCACAACTTCTGAATAAAAAAAGCTTTGTTGCGTTGCCGCACGCCGTGGCATGCGAGGCTATGGCGAGCTGGTTACGCCAGAATGGTATTTGGGACTTCGACCGTAAAACTATCGAAAGATTAGTGGTTGCGTCTAAAACGTTGCGACCACACCAACGAGTAGACATTAATAAGATGAAGTATTTATATCTTGATAAAGCGACGCTAGCAATCAAGACCATGGACCGCTAGTATTCTGTTACTTTCATCTGTATAATAGTTCGAGTCTATGGATAAAAAACCTTTTCGCAACGTTCCTGGTGGAGGCAACCAAAAACGAAGTATTAAGAACTTCGGTTTTGCTGCGCTTATAATTTTGTTCGGTTTGATCATTTTTGCTGCCTATGGCCAGCCGACCGAACTCAAGACCATTCCGTTTTCTGAAGTAGTCACACAAGCCAACGACGGACAGTATAAGAAAATCGTCGTTAATAACGATACGTTGGAAATTACCAAACAGGGCGAAGATAAGGCGAGCCTGACTTCAAGCAAAGATCCGCAGGTCGGGCTTAAAGAAGAAGGTATCGATACAAGTAAGTTTGAGCTGGACTATAAGGACCAAGCTGGCGGGGGCTCATTGTGGCTAACCCTCTTTACCACGCTTGCGCCGGTACTTATCATCAGTTTCATAATATTCTTTATGCTCAAAAGCGCTCAAGGCCAGGGCAACCAAGCCTTGTCATTCGGCAAAAGCCGAGCCCGACTTTACGGTAACGAAAAAGATAAAGTAACTTTTAAAAGCATAGCTGGTACCGATGAAGCAAAGCAAGATCTACAGGAAGTTGTCGAGTTTTTAAAATTTCCAAAGAAATTCGAGGCACTGGGTGCAAAGATTCCTAAAGGTGTATTGCTGGTGGGTCCTCCAGGTACTGGTAAGACGATGCTGGCCCGAGCTGTTGCTGGTGAGGCAAACGTGCCATTCTTTAGTATCAGCGGTTCCGAGTTTGTCGAAATGTTTGTCGGTGTGGGTGCATCACGTGTGCGCGATTTGTTTGCAAAGGCTAAGAAGAACTCACCATGTATTATTTTTGTAGACGAAATTGACGCGGTTGGACGCCGCCGTGGCAGCGGTATGGGTGGTGGCCACGATGAGCGCGAACAAACACTGAATCAGATTCTGGTAGAAATGGACGGGTTCGAGCAGGGAACAAACGTTATTGTGTTGGCTGCTACCAACCGTTCAGACGTCCTTGATCCAGCACTGCTACGTCCGGGTCGTTTTGATCGCCGTGTAAATATCGGTCTGCCTGACCGCAAAGACCGCGAAGCTATTCTAAAGGTACATTTTGCTAAGAAGCCACTAGCCAAGAATGTGGATCTGGACGCACTGGCTGCTAAGTCTGCCGGTTCGTCAGGTGCAGATTTGCAGAATATTGCAAACGAGTCTGCAATCCTTGCTGCACGAAAAAACCGTAAAGAAATCATATCTGCTGACGTCACTGAAGCATTCGAGCGTGTTGCAATTGGGCCTGAACGTAAAAGCAAGATTATGAGTGAAAAAGAAAAAGAACTGACGGCATACCACGAAGCTGGTCACGCGATTGTCGGGCACGTCCTGCCTGATAGCGACATGGTGCATAAAGTTACCATCATTCCAAGGGGTGGTACGGGGGGTGTAACTTGGTTTATTCCACCGGAAGATAAAAGCTACCACAGCATTATCGAATACAAGGACGTATTGGCTCGTATGCTTGGCGGCCGTGTTGCTGAAGAGGTTGTATATGGCCAAGACCGTGTAACTACAGGCGCGGGTTCCGATTTGCAGAAAGCAGCAGAACTGGCCCGAGAGATGGTTATTAATCAGGGTATGGGCAAAAAGCTGCGTGACCAAGTCTTTCACGTAGAAGAAGGCA
>JACDFO010000051.1:0-644 GCA_013815785.1 Candidatus Saccharimonadota bacterium
GCCGAAGTACATCAAGAGTGATAAATGGCGATTAAAGGTGAGGGGAAAACTCCTAGAAACTACCTCTGAATGGTGTGATTACCGATCTGGTGCTTGTGCTTGTGAACCTGACTTCATCTCCATGAAATTAACCTTTGATAAGGATTGGACAAAATAAAGTACTTGACATAAGTATAATAGGTATGCTATTCTGCAACCATACAACTAACAAAAGGAATCCAAGCCATGAACCAAACAACAACCTCAAAAGAAACCACTTGCCTCAACTGCGGGCAACTGGCTCACCTCTACACCAGCGGCAAGTACCAGGGAATCTGGGAATGCACCAACCACCACTGTGGTGCAAGCGACGAGCATGACCACCAGAACATCGTCACCAAAATCGTCGAAGGCGAATGGCTAAACCGAGGCGAATACGAGCCTTACAACGCGACAGTTACTTCTTGTGCTGACTGTAAGGTTGAGATAGAGGGGGACTACTAAAATGAATTGGGACGAAATGGAAACAGTTATAACTGACTTTAAAAACTATTTGGACACGGTGGTTACATACCTCGAAGGAGACAACTAAAATGCAACTTATCGACCGCAAAACCCATGGCTACTACCTGCAACTGATCGCCTCACACAGCGCTGGTTTTAAC
>JACDFO010000051.1:654-4152 GCA_013815785.1 Candidatus Saccharimonadota bacterium
TCACGTTCATAGAAGATTTTGAATATTACAAAAACGAGGGATATACAGCCGATTTGGCAGCCCAAAGAGCCTACGACCATTACTATATCAATCGAAGCCCTAAAGCCAGGCAGAACCCATTAGAAACGGCTCAGGCGTGATGATTACACCCGATTTACAATCCGCAATTGACGAATACTTTAATGCCGTGGCTGATTGGGCTAGGGTAGCAACAGAGATGATTGAGTTCTACGTATGATCGACTACAACGAACTTACTCACGAACTCCTCGTTATGCAGCCCCGCCAACAGTTGTACAAAGTGGTCAAAGCAGCGTTAAAATCTCGGGGAAATTGGAAGGATAAACCTCGGGGAATTCCGATGCAAAAGGGAAGTGATTATCGGCGTAGCAAAGATTAATTCATTGTGGTATAGTTTAGGCAAATGGCAGAACAGGGAACAGCAACAAAAAGGCGGGTTGGCCGACCTTTAAAATTTGAGTCGCCTGAAGTGATGCTCACAAAGGCTCAAGAGTATTTTAATGATACTCCGAGAGAAGAGTGGACAATAACAGGGGTGGCGGTGTATCTTGACACTAGTCGAGTTACTCTTATGGAATATGAGGGAAAACCTGAATTTGTTAACGCCATAAAAAAGATCAAAGATCAAGTCGAGATGGCTTACGAGATTTCACTCCGTAAACGCGGTGGTTCTGGGGATATTTTTGGGCTTAAAAACTTCGGTTGGCGCGATAAATTTGAAACGGATATAACAACAGATGGCGATAAGATTCAAGCTTCTGTGTTGCCTGAGGAGTTAATTGGGCAGTTTCATCAGTTTTTAGCCTCTTCTACGAAACAATAAGCTTGACAATGTACAATGTGTACCTCATCATGTACACATGAGCTTAATACAAATAACCGCCTATGTGCGTGATGAAGCTGATTTAGCAAAATGGAAATCAATTGATAATAAAACGCAGTGGTTGCACGATCATTTAAATAGAAAAAAGATCAAAGCACATGAATCATCAACCGAATCAGTTTTACCAGTAATTGAAAAAGACACCAAAATCCACAAAGCAAAGCACGACGTCGTTGCCAATAATACAGCCATCTGCAAAATCCACGGCACTAATCTTAGTGATTATGGCTACTGTCTTCAAAAAGGCTGTAAATATGCGAGGCCTGGTTCATGATCGGCATAATCCTTCTCATCCTCGCCTTGCCATTCATCCTCTTTTTTGGCTACATGCTTTGTATTGGCGTTTTTGTTGGCGGTGTGTACGTCTTTAATGCCAAGAAGTTTTGGAACTGGATGCTAACTGCCGTGTTTGTTGCATATTTTTATATAGTGTTTTTTGGGTAAAAGGAGAATTATGATTAAAGCATTTAATGACCATCTATTAATCGAACTAGCAACAAGCGAATGGACAACAGCCGATGAGTCTGCCGAACAGGATGACCCACGAGCTGGGACAGGAATCGTGGTGGCTGTGCCTGATCGCAAAGACGTTATGTATCTCAGCTCGTATACTTGGATAGCTGATAATTCCCTGGCTTCGGAAACCTTCCGCGATAAAGTACACGCCAAAATGACTGAATTCAAGGGCAAGCGCGTCTACTTTGAGAAAAGAGCTGAGATTGGCAACGTTATAGAGGATGGTGATAAAAAGTATGCGACTATTAAATTATCTAAAATTGTTGGGGTAGCAGATGGCACAGCCAGTTAAAGATCACAAACTATTAATTAAAGACGTCAGCCAGGATTTACTCAATGGCGCCCAAACACTGTACGAAGCAGTAGCTACGACTTATGGGCCACGTGGCCTTAATGTATTAATAGAAAAAACCTATGGTCGTCCAATCCTCACGCGTGATGGCGTAACGGTAGCAAAAGAGGTCTATAGTAAAGAACGGGCCAAAAACATGGCTATGCAACTATTACTGGAAGCCTCACAAACAACCAACCGCCTAGCTGGTGACGGTACGAGTGTAACGGTCATATTGGCTTATCACTTAATACAGCAAGCCTTCAAACTCGTAGCATCTGGTCAAAATCCTATGGACATACGCCAGACGCTTACTAATGATTCCCAGCTATTATTAAAAGAATTAGAAAACTACACCAAACCAGTTGAGAATAAACAACTCGTCCAAGTAGCCACTGTATCTTCGGGTGACCCAGCCTTAGGACGCCTCATAGCCGAAGCTGTCGAACACGTGGGTATAGACGGCGGTATCATTGCCGAAAAGGCCTATATCGCGGGTGTTGAGCGTGAATACATTGAAGGCTATTACTTACAAGAAGGCTTCAGTGCACTAACCGAAGGCAAAAAGGAATTAGTCAACCCAGCAATCGTAGTCAGTGCTAAAAAGATCAGCAGTAACGCTGACTTCCTGGAACTTATGGACAAAGTAGTTACCATTACCCAGGAAAAACCACCACGTATCGCTTTCATAGGTGAGTTTGAAGGCCAAGCCAGGGAATCCATCATCGCCAATATTATGCAAGGCAGCATGGACGCTGTGATTATTAAAACACCGAGCACGGGTGATATGGGCAATCAGTACCTAGAAGATATCGCCTTGTATTGTGGCAGTAGGCCAATCTCAGCCGGATCAAGCTTAAAAGACTTTGACGCGTCATATATAGGCAGAGCCGAAAAGGTCATTTGCACACCCTACACTTCGAGTATCTTTGGCGCCCAGCACGCTCAAGAGGATATCGACACCAGGATCGCCGACCTGCAGCAGCGTATTGATACCGAAGAATCGGTCAACCTCACCGAGAAGTTCCGCGACCGCATTGCCAAATTGCGTGGTAAGATCGCCGTGTTTAAAATAGGCGGAACAACCGATACTGAAAAAGAAGAGAAGGAATTTAGAATTGAAGATGCCCTCCAAGCCACCAAAGCAGCACTAGCCGAGGGAGTCGTACCAGGTGGCGCTAGTACGTTATTACGCCTGAGCGAAACAGACGGCCTGAGCGACATCACTAAGCAAGCCTTACGTAGCGTATTCAAGCGCCTCATGGAAAACGCCAACCTACCAGCTGACGTCAAGCTCCACGAGCTGCTTAAAAGTAAATCCCCGATGGGCTTCAACTTACGAGGCGAGGACAAGCTCGTCGATCTCGTCAAAGCGGGTGTACTCGATCCTGCCTTAGTAGTAAAGGAAGCAATCAAGAACGCCACTAGTACAGCCGGAAACGCCGTGACTATAGGATTGATGATCACTTTTGAGAATAAGGCTGAAGAAGAATGACTGGCACAAAGCTAGGCGGTGCCAGAGCTGCACAAACAAATAAAAACCGACATGGCGCGGGCTTCTATCCAAAGATCGGGGCGCTAGGCGGCAAAAAAAGCCGTACTGGCGGTTTCTATGCCAATCGTGAACTTGCACGCATTGTCGGCAAAAAAGGCGGTCAAGCAGCTAAGAAAGCGCGGGCATTAAAAACCCACTGTCTGCGCGGTCATCCCCTCAATCCCCAAACGGTACACACCTACCAGCTCAAGAC
>JACDFO010000002.1 GCA_013815785.1 Candidatus Saccharimonadota bacterium
GGATTTTGACCGATAACGTCCATCATGCGTGTCAAAGCGGCCGATGCGCTTGAAGCGTGAAAAGTCGATAATACTAAATGCCCGGTAAGCGCCGCCTGCAAAGCAGTTTTAGCTGTATCCATATCACGAATTTCTCCAACCATGATAATATTCGGGTCTTGGCGCAACATGGCACGTAATCCTGCTGCAAAGGTCATGCCGGCTTTTGGATTAACCTGGGTTTGATTTGCGCCTGGGATTTTATACTCAACCGGATCCTCGATCGTTGAAATATTGACTGCCGGCTTGTTAAGTAGGCTAAGTATACTAAACAGGCTGGTGGATTTACCAGAACCAGTCGGTCCCGTCACCAAAACCATGCCATGGGGTTGCTTGATCGCCTTATTGATTGAATTGAGCGAAAGGCCCCAATACCCGAGCTCTTCTAATGTGGCCGCCTGACTACCCTCGCTGAGAATACGCATAACAACCTTTTCACCTTCAGAAATTGGCAAGGTAGAAACACGAAGCGCATACAAACCACTGCCAACTTGAATCTTAAATCGGCCGTCTTGTGGGGCTCGTCGTTCGTCAATCTTAAGATTGCTTAAGATTTTGATACGGGACACCAATGCACCGTGTACTTTTTTCGGTAGTTTGTTAGCTTCACGCAAAACACCGTCGACACGGTAGCGGACGATAATGTGGTTTTCTCTTGGCTCAATGTGGATATCGCTAGCGCTGGAGCGAATAGCGTATTCAATGATAAGGTTGACTGTCTGGGCGATCGGCGAATCTTCGGCGAGGTCCTGCTCGTCAATCTCTTCAACCGTAGACTCTTCCTCATCTTCGCTAGAAACGACTTTGGTAATTTCGTTGCCCATACTGCCGCGGTATTGGTCTAGGGCAGACTGAATGCTACTTCTGGTTGCAATGTGGACTTTGATTTGCTCGCCAAGTTGTTTTTGCAAGAAGCTGACCGCCTGAATATCGTCAGGGTCTTCCATGGCCAAAAGCTTGGTCTTATCTTCTTCAACACCGAATAACACCACGTTGTACTGACGAGCGATTCGTTCGGGAATGAGCTTCAATACTTCGTGCTTGATCTCTTTTGGATTCAGCTCGACATATGGGACGTCGATTTCTTCAGCATATAGCTTGGTCAGATCTTTTTCATCTATCAGATTATTCTGAACAACTAAATCCTGCAGAGGTTTTTTCTCTGCGTCGCCTTGTTCGTGCAAGGAAGCTATCTGCTCGGGCGTGATACGATCAGCGTTTTTAAGCAGCTTCTCCACCAATGAATCTGATATGCGCATTTCACCACATTATATAAGAACTTGAGCATAAGCGGTAAAACAATTTTAAAAGCACGCTAAATCACGGGCGTAGATTTTGTTATACTGCATGGAGTAAATGAAATAGGGTAGGGGAAGGAACATCTGTACATGGCAAGCACTAAAGACACTAAGACCGATTCCCAAAAAGAGAGCCAAAAAGAGGGAAAAAGCAAAGCACTGGGCTTGGCTCTAGAGACGATTGAGAAGCAATTTGGTAAGGGTTCAATCATGAAACTCGGTGATTCCTACAAAGCTGATATAGAAACGACCTCCACTGGTAGCTTGAGCCTTGATATCGCCCTAGGTGGCGGTATTCCAAAGGGACGTATAGTCGAAGTATATGGTCCGGAAAGTTCTGGTAAGACTACGCTCACCCTACATGCGATCGCAGCTATTCAGAAGACAGGTGGCACGGCCGCGTTTATAGATGCCGAACATGCCCTAGACCCATCGTATGCCAAGCGGATTGGGGTAGATGTAGAGAACTTGCTGCTCAGCCAACCAGATAATGGTGAGCAGGCGCTCGAAATCGTAGAAACGCTAGTTCGTTCCAATGCGGTTGATTTAATTGTTGTTGACTCCGTTGCTGCACTGGTTCCTAGGGCAGAAATAGAAGGGGACATGGGTGACAGCCACATGGGCTTGCAGGCTCGTCTCATGAGCCAGGCACTTCGTAAACTCACCGGTGTTATTAGCCGTTCACATACGACAGTTATCTTCATTAACCAGATTCGTATGAAGATTGGTGTCATGTTTGGTAATCCAGAAACGACCACCGGCGGTAACGCGTTAAAGTTCTACGCTTCAGTTCGTATGGATATTCGCCGTATTTCGCAAATCAAACAAGGTGAAGCGATTGTAGGTAACCGCACACGCGTCAAAGTTGTCAAAAACAAAGTAGCCCCACCATTCCGCCAAGCAGAGTTTGACATCATGTATAACGAAGGCATAAGCCGCTCCGGTGATGTGCTGGATTTGGGCATCAAATATGAAATCGTTGAAAAGAGCGGAGCATGGCTGACATATGGTTCCCACAAAGTCTCTGGCCGTGAATCGATGCGTCAGTACCTGATAGAAAATCCGAAAGTCATGGAAGAAATTGCAGGCAAAGTCCGCGAAGCCGTAGAAAAGGAATCTTAGGGTGGAAGGTCTAGATTTCCCAAATAGACTGTCATTAGAACGACCAAGAACTCCATTAGATTCTGAACTTAGTACTACCGAATCAAATACGTGGACTAGAGTTAAGCTAGATGACGGCATGGACTCAATGTCTTGTTTTGAAGAACAATCTCCCCAGGGTGAAGTACTAGGCCGTGTTTGGGTTAGGCGTGGTGTGTTTGCTGAAGAAACGGAGTAGTTTCTATGAAAATTACTGCCATCAAGCAGCAAGTCAAACGTGCCGATAGGTACTCTATTTATGGTGATGAAAAGTATTTATTCTCCTTTTCCGAAGGCGAGTTGCTGGCTAGTGGAATAAGAATTGGCCAGGAGCTCGACGAACAACGTCTTGAAGAGCTTAGAAACAAAGCGGTTGTCGATAAGGCGTATGACCGGGCCATAAATTTAATTTCCCGCCGTTTTAGAAGTGAGTGGGAGTTGCATGACTATTTAAAGCGCAAAGAGTACGATGGAAATGTTCGGGATAAAGTAGTTGACCAGCTGCGTGAGCGTGGTTATGTAAACGACACAGATTTTGCAAAACGCTGGGTAGAGAATCGACGACTGCTTAAAAGTACGAGTAAGCGGCGTTTGAGCCAAGAACTCCACCAAAAACGTATCGCTGACGATATTATCAAAGAAGTGCTTGAAGCCGACGAAACCGATGAACTCGAAGTTCTAAAAGACTTAGTAGAGCGCAAACGTAAACAGACTAAATACCAAGATGATTTAAAACTAATGCAGTATCTTGCGCGTCAAGGTTTTTCATACGACTTGATAAAAGAATCTCTTACGACGCCATCGGAGCCGTAACTGCTGAACCAGCTCGGGTCGGTTTGAGAATTTCATTTATAACAATTTTTTTGCTGGTAATCTCGACGATATTGGTCCGATCAACACTTAATTGACCGTTGTTAAGACTCTTTAAGATCGAACGGCTTACATAAAGTTTCTGAATGTATAGCGTGGTACCATCGGCTGCAAAATCACTAACTTTACCGATTCGTTCTTTGCTAACCGTATGCACAGGTTTACCTATCAGCTCAAATTTTAATTCTAAGATATCCTTAAGACGAACTAGTTCGTCTGGATCGGTCAGAGCATGATGATCATTCACTACCAGTCCTTGCGGTAGGACATCGCGAATTTCTTGGGAAAGGAGAATCATCTGTTTTTTTTCAAACCTGTCTTGACAGTAGAAACCTTCAATCTTCAGATTGTTAGGATTAATAATAACCCCGAGCGTCGTACCGACCGGCGCTCCGGTTTGCAGGGAAAGTACATCTTTTCCTAGTAAAGCCTCACTGAGTTGCAACATGGTTTAAGTATAACGTAATTGCCAGCGTTGCTAACTAGGCTGTAACATATATCAGATATGAGTGAGAGCATGAACGTACAAACTGATGACGTAACGGCAACCGAGCAGCTCGGTAATAATATTGGCAGTAAGCTTCGAGGTGGGGAAGTAATCGAACTGATAAGCGACCTAGGTGGGGGCAAAACTACGTTTGTTCGTGGGCTTGCAAAGGGTGCAGGCAGTAAAGATCACGTATCTAGCCCGACTTTTACGGTTAGCAAGGTGTATAAATCCCCAAAGTTTGAAATTCATCATTTTGATTTTTATCGCCTAAGTGAAGCAGGGGTTTTGGTGCACGAACTGCGTGATTTGCTGGGCGATTCAAAAGTGGTCGTGGTAATCGAATGGGGAGAAATTGTGCAGCACGTATTACCAGATACACGCTTAACCATAGAGATAAACCAGACGGAGACTGAGGCAAGGGATTTTTACATGACATTCAGCCCTGCATTCAGCTATCTTTTAGGAAGTGGTGCTTCGAAATGATTATTCTGACCATCCGAACCGACAAACCTGAAGCTGAGCTAGGTTTGTATAAAGACGAAAAGCAGCTAGCATATGAAACCTGGGAAGCTCACCGCCGATTAGCAGAAACGCTCCACGCAAAGCTCAATAACTTACTTACGTTGCAAGGTTTGTCCTTACAACAGATACAAGGTATCGTGATATATGAAGGACCGGGGAGTTTTACGGGCCTTCGAATCGGAATGTCGGTTGCTAATGCTCTTGCATATAGCCTGAGCATTCCCATAATTACTGCAAAAGATAATTGGATTGAGTGGGGTATCAAGCGTTTGATGGCAGGTGAATCAGATAAGATCGCTATTCCTGAGTATGGTAAATTTGCAAATACCACTACCCCCAGAAAATGAGTATTAAACACAACGTTTAAGCATAATGGGCTTGACAATTTAACAGAGGAGACTATAGTCAATTCTGTAGTATTTATTAACAACAAAAAACAACCCAAAAATCAAAAAAGGAAATATAAATGAAAACTAAAAGATTGGCCGAATTTGGCTTGTCCTTATCGCTCAGCATGTCATCGCTTCTGGTCGTTGCTGTACCGAAGGTTCATGCATCACCACTTGATCTAAGTAATGGTTTTGTATCGATTATCACTAATCCAAAAATTACTATGGTTGCAACATTGTTAGCTAGTGGTGTGCTCTTAGTAATAGCTCGTCGCTATAATCATGTAAACGCTAGACGCTAAAAAACTAAAATAAAGATTAAAAATATGCCAGAGGGCAAACGGATAGAGTCAGATAGTTCATCATTAGCGGCCAGATCCAGAGGTATCGACCGATCTGTTCGATTTGTGCATCGTCCTTCAGTGCAGCCACCCAAGCTTCGTTCAATGGACGGTATCAGTTTAGTTACGTCTCCGCTTAGTCATGGTCTGAATGTTTCTAAACCTCCACCCCAACCTTTAATGATTAAAAAGGTAGTTTCTGGTACGGATGCAAAACCAAGGCTTGCTCACGTAATGAAACCAGCTTTACCAAGACAGAGTCGTTCAGTAGTACTAACCCGGCAGATGGTGCAGAAAAAGCCAAAAAAACGCATACCGCACGTATCGCATCGTAGCGGTGTATCCGCTTTGCTCGTTATGATGGCTGTCGCGGTATTTGCAAGCGGCTCCTTCGTGGCTTACATGGGCTGGAATACTCACAAAAAAGCAGCTGCCCAAGCTGAAGTATTGTCGAGAAGTACTGATAATAAAAATAGTGGCGACGTGCCAGCCGAAGACGCAGTAGATGCCGACATTCTAAAAGCCTATCAAGTGTCGCCAGCTTCACCTCGGGTTATCAAGATTCCACGTTTGAAAATTGATGCCCGTGTTAAGCCTCTAAGTCTCAAAGACTCTGGGGACCTGATGGCTCCAGATAATATCAATGATGTCGGGTGGTATGATGGCAGTTCAAAACCTGGCGAGAATGGTGCTGTTCTCGTAGATGGTCACGTACAAGGACCCACAAAGCCGGGAGTATTTTATCGACTAACCAATTTGAAAGAAGGCGACACGGTTGAAATCGAGCGTGGCGACGGCAAGCTAATTACTTACAAAGTTGTAATGACAGAATCCGTCGACCAAGATAAAGTAAACATGACAAAAGCGCTTACCAGTATTGACCCAAGCAAGCCCGGACTTAATCTTATAACGTGCACGGGACGGTACGATGTTCGCACCAATAAGTATGAACAACGTCTGATTATCTACACCGTACAGCAGTAATTTGTTGACCGTGTTGCTAATAAAAGCGTATTATTTAAGTAGGATTTTCCGTCTTTTTGGGAGTGAAGTCCGTCTGATTGTTACAAATTTTTGAAATTCTAAAATACAACCCTGGCTAATGAAGTGATAGTGATCGCCAAATGGGGCGTATTTTGGTACTGAAAGGAAAAATATATGGATCCAATTACCTTGGTACTCGCCGTGGCTGGTATCGCTATTGGGTTTGGTGCGAACCAAACCATTACAAAGAAAAAACTTGGCAGCGCAGAAGAAGCAGTCGAGAAAGAACTCAAAAAAGCCAAAAAAGAAGCTGACAAAGCAATTAGTGAAGCTCGCGAAGAAGCTGCTCAGCTAGCCGAAGGTGCTCGCAAAGATGAAACCAACCGGCGCAAAGAAATAAAAGAGATTGAGCAGCGTTTGCTGGACCGCCAGGTTTCGTTAGATAAAAAGTTGGACGAAATTGACAAACGAGCCGAAGGTTTACGCAAAGGCGAAGACGAGGTTGAGGCGCTGAAGAATGAGATACGTGATATTCGCGGTAAACAACAGGAAAAATTAGAAAAGATTGCCAAGCTGAGTAAATCCGATGCTGCTGACAAGCTTATGCAAATGACAGAGCGCGATATCCGTAATGATATGACAGGTTTGATTAACAAGCTCCAAAACGAAGCCAAAGATTTGGCAGAAGAAAAAGCGGGCGCGATCATCGTAGAAGCCATGGAACGTATGGCAAGCGAAGTTACAGCCGAACGTACAGTTACGGCCGTGAAGCTGGAAGATGAGGAGATGAAGGGTCGTATTATCGGCAAAGAAGGCCGTAACATTCAGGCCTTACAACGAGCCACTGGTGTCGATATTATGGTCGACGATACACCTGGAATGATTATCTTAAGCTCGTTCGACCCGGTTCGCCGCGAAGTTGCCCGGCAATCACTAGAGCTGCTGCTTAAAGACGGGCGTGTACACCCTGGTCGCATAGAAGAAGTGGTTGAAAAGGCTCAGAAGAACGTTCAAAAAGAAGTTACTCGGGCCGGCGAAGACGCTGCGCGAGAAGTCGGCATTATTGGTATTCCACGCGAAATTATCGAACTGCTCGGCGAGCTTAAGTTCCGTACATCTTACGGCCAAAACGTGCTCAAGCACAGCACGGAAATGGCGCACATCGCCGGTATTATCGCCGAAGAAGTTGGCGCAAACGTAAAAACCGCAAAATACGCAGCCCTCGTGCACGATCTGGGTAAGGCTTTAACACACAAAGTAGAAGGCAAACATCACCACATCAGCGGGGAAATGCTACGCAAGTACGGTGCACCTGAAGAAGTTGCATTAGCAGCAGAGCAGCATCATGATGACGTCGAGGCAACCTCAACCGAAGCTATCATCATCCGTGTCGTGGATGCCATCAGCGCGGCCCGTCCAGGAGCACGCAATGTGAGCGCAGAGAACTTTGCAGAACGAATGAAGGACCTAGAAAATGTGGCCAACGGCTTCCCGGGAATCGATAAGTCTTACGCTATCAGCGCCGGCCGTGAAATCCGGGTGTTCGTTAAGCCCGGTCAGATAGATGACCTTAGCGCCATCAAACTGGCCCGTGACATAGCAACCAAGATTGAAGCTAGCATGCAGTACCCCGGCACGATCAAGGTGAACGTTATCCGCGAAACCCGCGCCATAGAGTTCGCCAAGTAACGAACTATGCAGACTGAGATTGAAGCAAAATTCTTACATGTCAATCATAATGATATTCGTGAGAGACTAAATAACCTTGGTGCAATTTGTGAGCAGCCTATGAGGCTAATGAGAAGGGTGATGTTAGATCATGCAGATCAACGTTATCAACGGGGCAATCAAGCTGAGCGATTACGCGTGCGTGACGAAGGAGACAAGGTAACAGTTACATACAAGGCTTCGAACGAAACAAATTACCCGTATGAGGTTGAAGCGCGAGTTAATTCATTTGATGAGATGGGTAAGCTACTTAAAGCCCTCGGCTTTGTTGAATATAGTTTTCAAGAATCAAAACGAGAAACCTGGCATTACAAAAATGTTGAAATCGTTTTAGATGAATGGCCATGGCTTGATCAATATATTGAAATAGAAGGCAAAAGCGAAAAAGATATTAAGAATGTAGCTGAAAAATTGGGTTTCGATTGGAAGGATTCTAAATATGGTAGCGTCGATACTGCTTATATGCAGCAATACCCAGGTATGAAAGTAACTGAATCAATCGGTGATTTATCTAATGTATGTTTCAATGAACCTTTACCTCAGTATCTAATTGATCGGCAAAGAAAATGAAAATACTGTATGTCGGGGATATCATGGGGCGGCCGGGAGTTGATGTGGTGGCTAAAGTTTTGCCAGATTTGATACAAGAATATGCGGTAGATTTTGTGATTGCTCAGGGGGAGAATGTAACAGAAGGGCGTGGTATGTCAATTGAAGACATGCAAGAGCTACAAAGTTACGGCGTGGACTTTTTTACGGGAGGTAACTGGAGTTTGTTCCGAGAAGGCGTTTTAACAGATGAACATCCAGTAATTCGACCTGCTAATTATCCCGATGGCACACCAGGGGTGGGGTACAAACGCGTTACTTACGCTACAGGTAGCGTACTCGTCGTTACATTATTGGGCAAAATTGTTGGAAAAGATGCTGGAAAACCCATTAAAAACCCCTTGCAAACAATAGACGAAATACTTGAAACCGCAGATAAATCAGACGCAATAGTTGTTAATTTTCACGGAGATTACTCTAGTGAAAAACGAGTAATTGGCTACTATCTTGATGGCAGAGTGAGTGCTGTTATTGGCGACCACTGGCATGTGCCAACAGCCGACGCTATGGTTCTACCGAAAGGCACTGCTCATATCACTGATGTAGGAATGTGTGGTACCTTGCACTCCAGCCTAGGCGTTAAAACCGATACCATCATTACCCGCTGGCGGGATGGCTTGGTAAATAAAAATGAACTGGAAACAGAAGGCCCGATGCAATTTAATGCAGTTCTGGTGAACACGGTGGATGGTCTGGCTAGTGATATTTCGCACATTCAGACCATATTTGAATAATTATTGCTATTATTAATGCACTATGAGCGTTAACACCGCTAATACACTTACATTGCAGCGTGGGCTGTTAGTTATATGCCTTGCCGAACAGCAGACAGGTCATGAGCTGGCAAAACTGAAAACCCTTATTATAAAAACAGGTCAGACCTACGATGAAAATCTTGATATCCTGGTGGATGCATCGGCAATTAAAACTTCCGAAGAAAACACTATTACAGTAGCTAGATCATTTTTTATCGAACTGCCTTTTAGAAGCATGGCGTTATATGGAGGGAATCTTACCGTAAATGTCGGACTTAGGCTTGTTATCAATATATTTAGTAGTCCTGGAATGGGTGAGGTAAAGATTTTTAAAACCGAAGAAAAGGCCCGAGCTTGGCTCAGCGAATATCAAAAATAAAATTTTCTAGAATAAGCAGATTATGGTCGGGGTGAAAGGACTCGAACCTTCGACCTCACGGTCCCAAACCGCGCGCGCTACCAACTGCGCCACACCCCGTTATATAAGATGCTTATTCAGTGTGCTATTTTAGCATCTTTATCATGATTTGTTATATCTTAATTGTCTTGCATGACCAAAGTTATGTGTTAAAATCATAAGCAGTTACTACAAAAACAAAAAACTCAAAAACTCAAAAAGGAAATCTGTATGGTTGGATTGGATAAATTTAACGACCTCCTGCAACAAGATGTCACTCGCAAGGAATTTCTGCATTATCTAGGAATTGCATTACTGAGTCTTATTGGGGTAGCAAGCATGCTGCAAAATCTAAACAGTGCCGTGAACACAAGCACCACTAAAGATACGCAGAATTCCGGCTATAGTGCCGGTCCTTACGGTAGGTAAATTGCGCTATAATCAGGCTAATGTTTAAAAAAATACTAGCATCGGCCGATATGAGCTATGAGGAGTTTCTTATACCGCTACTATTGCCAATTATAGTTATATTTATTGTCATCATAGTTACTGAGGCACTCTGGCGGGCAAAAATATTGCGTAACGAACCTGCCCGCAAGCTAGTGCATATTCTTGTGGGCACGTTTGTGGCCTCGTGGGCATTCTTTTTAGACGATAAAAGCATCGTATTGCTAGCGGTGGCAATGTTTGCGGTCGTTTTGATTTCGCGGACATTTGGCATCTTTCGTTCCATACATAGTGTTACTCGCAAAACCTGGGGCGAATTATTCTTTCCCCTTGGAATAGTCGCTTGTGCGTTATTAACTGATTCGCCGTGGATTTTTGCAGCTGCAATGTTACATGTCAGTATTGCAGACGGCTTGGCTGCGGTCGTAGGTGTTAAATATCATAGGAAGTACGGATATAAAGTTTTTCATCAGCAAAAAACTAGCGTCGGCACACTTACGTTTTTCAATGCTTCTTTATTCATCACGCTGGCAACCGTCTTGCTAGCACCAGAACTACAAGGAAATCTATTAATAATTGTATTAGTGCCGTTAGCGTCAACTCTAGCGGAGAACCTCACGCCTTACGGAGCGGATGATTTACTGGTACCACTGACAGTAACTGGTTTATTGCTTAGTTTGTAGTTTTTTTGTAAAACCGGCGAGTCCAAGCGTTACGATCATCGTAACGGCTTGCAAGCCACTACTTTGCAAAGTCGTAAAGATACCGCTAGAAGCTGCCACGACAAGTAAGAGTGTTATGAAAAGGCCTAGTATACTGACCGTTTGTGCTCGTCTGAGGCTACGTCTGCTAATCAAGAAACTATCGGCCAGTTTATCGGTGGAGTAATCAGAAATTATCACATCAGCTGAACCGTTAACGGGTTGGTCATATGTTATTGATACATCCGCGGCGGTCAGACAAGCAGACTCTGCAACGGCATCACCCACAAAAACGACCGGCTTAGCGTGGGCACGCTCGATACTGCTGATTTTATCTGCTGCAGAGCAATCGCCCTTAAAGTCGCTTATACCGGTTTGTTTTGCTGTTACTGATACTGACTTATTGGCAGCACCGCTAGCCAAGATAATCGAGCCTAAACCTAGCTTTTTTAGGCGGCTGATGAGTGTTTTAGCTCCCGGCAAGAGTGTCTCACTGAATGTAATGTGGCCGATTATTTCTTCGCCTAAGCCAACATATAATACTGTTTCGGGGGGCTCTGTAAGTTGAGGCAGCATTCTCACACCAGACTTCGCCAGAAAGCTTAATCGACCGATATATAAGCTTTGACCGCGGCGCAAGCGTCCTGCAATACCTTGGCCGGGTACCTCGCGGGCGTGCTTGGCCTTGTTAACTTTTATGCTTTCAGCTCTGATAACGATTGCCTGGGCCAGATGGTGTACGGAATCAGCGGCGAGCGCAGCCGCAACCTGAAGAACTTCTGACTGAGCATGGCTTCCGTAAGCTTTAATTGTCTGTACTTCACTGTGTTCGGTGGTCAAAACGCCAGTCCGGCTTAGTACGACGGAGCCTGCGCCACCAAGACGCTCAAATAAGCTTGCCGATTTGACATAAATACCATGACTAAGAGCCTGGTTGAGTCCTGCCAACAACGCTACTGATGGAGCAAGCAGTAGAGGAGTTGTAGATGCGATTGCGGTAATTTCTAAAAACCTGCCTATGTCACCAGTAACAACCCAGACTGCGCCGCCTAACAGTATTACTAAGATTGTAAATGGCACGCTATAACGGTCCAGTAGTCGTACAATCGGAGCATGTTTTAGGCTGCTAGGATTTGCTGACTTGTGCGAAAGTTCTGTTTCAGAGTCATGTTTACGCTCCAAAAACCTAACCAGTGGCTTTTCGCCGCAAATAATCAGCGCCAGGACAAAAGCCGTCCAATAATGCTTCAGTATAAGCGCGAACAATAAACTCGTTAAAGGTAGTAGATTTATACCGTAATAGCCATTCTTTAGTGTTTGGTTCATTGTCCGGATGGCTGGTACAAGTACAGCAGCTGATACTGTAAACAGCAGCAGATGAGCTATGTTATTCGAGTTTATTCCGGACAGTCCAAGTGCTAAGGTACCAGCAATAATTACTAAACTTAGCATCGGGTACATTTTAAGAAGATGGCGAATTTTACGCTTCATGGAAACTCCTGTTATTCTTAGTGTAGGGTTAGAGGTAGTATATATAAGAAAGCAGGGAGACGCCAAGTGGCTAATACAGGAAATGTCGGTAAAGTTAGGCAGCACTTAGAAGACTACTTGAGTGAGTTCGTGTATGGGGGCATCGATGGTGCAGTAACGACCTTTGCGGTAGTTGCTGGGGCTACAGGTGCCCGTTTTGATAACAAAATTCTATTGGTACTCGGTTTTGCAAATCTTATTGCAGACGGCTTTTCTATGGGTGTGGGTTCGTACTTATCATCAAAAGCTAATCAACAACTAATGGTAAAACGTAAGGAATCAATTGCGGATGAGCCTTCCCCGATCATCAATGGGCTGTCTACTTACGCCGCTTTTATCCTGATTGGGCTTGTTCCGTTGCTTGCTTATACATTTGATTTACTCTTCGATTTAGGCCTTTCCAATCTGTTTGTAATTGCAAGCATACTTACGGCATTTGCTTTTGCAGGAATTGGTTATCTCAAGAGCAGGATAGCAAAGACACCAGTCGTGCGTTCTGTGCTGGAAACAATGGTACTTGGGGCCATTGCTGCTAGTCTTGCCTATGTTTTAGGTGATTTACTCGAAAAGGTTATCGCCTAGAGTTTTTATTTGGTGGGTTCTTTGGGTACGAAAATTGAAACTATTAAATAGCCAAAAATCAACAACCCGGCCGTAGCAAACTCTAGAATTATCAAAACTACCCGTACTATCGTAGGGTCTACATTAAAATACTTGGCCAATCCACTTGCTAAACCGGTTAGTACTTTATTGTCTCGACTGCGGTAAAGTTTTTTCTCTTGCATCCATTTATTATAAGCGCAAGAGTTCCGTACAACTAGCAAGATTGATAAATATTTACAAGTATGATATAATATAAACATATAAGATGCTATACTCTATCTGTTAGCAAACCCCCACATGTTGACAAGCGGGATTCGTATATCGGTTAATATATAAGTTTTCCAAACTTAGGAGACCAGTTCGACTCTGGTATCCCGCACCACGTCGTAGTTCGTTCCAGCCTTGCCAACAGCTTGCCAAACAAGTGGCCAACCAGTTGACAAGGTCTCGCACAACTACTCCTCAACCCCACAAAACAGGTTTTGTGGGGACCCCATTTCAAACAACGCCCTGGTAGCTCAGTTGGATAGAGCAGGAGACTTCTAAGCTCAAGGCCGCTGGTTCGAATCCAGCCCGGGGCACCAGATATATAGAGAGGAATATGATGACATATGATTTAAATGATCCATTTGTTCGAGTGGTTGTAGTTGGCTTTATAATTTCTTTGCCTTTTAAAGTTGTGGGGATTTGGCGGGCCGCCAAAAACAGTCAAAAGGGATGGTTCGCCGTATTATTACTTCTAAATACTGTTGGTATTTTGGATTTGATATATCTATTCTATTTTTCGAATATAGAGAAAAAGCAAACAGACTAGCTTTTACCACTGTATTCGGCTATAATCACCCCTGTTCTAGAACCAATTTCGAGAGAGGATTCTCGAAATTGAGAGGAGGAAGCGACTAGAAGGTGAAAGAAAACAAAAGCATTTGTTTTCGGAAGCTGACCGTCGATTCCGACGTGGCGGGCTTAGCTCAGTTGGTTAGAGCGCCGGGTTGTGGTTCCGGAGGTCGTGGGTTCAATCCCCATAGCTCGCCCCAATAGAAATAATGGTCACATTTGTGGCCTTTTTCATTATCTCAGCGAATCAGATTAAATAAAAAGACCGCATTAAGCAATCTTTTTATTTCCAAATGAACAAACCATTTGAGAAGCTGTTTTAGACGTTAGCTTTAGCAGCCATGACACGCGCAACACTGATAATAGTGATTACGATGCCGGCAACCAAAGCTGTAAGTACTACAGCTTCAAGTAGCTTGTTTGAGCCTGTGTTTGGAAGTGCTAGTGCTGCGACAGTAGTCGTAGAAGCGCCTAATACGGGTCCGTACATGGTATCTCCCTGTTTTATTAATTAACTGTTGGATTATATTACAAAATAGTAAAATAAGCAACAAAGTTATATTAGCCTTGTAAATAAAACCATAAATGCTATAATATACTTATGTTTGAAAGTTTTGGTGCCGCTTTTATTGGCTATATTCCTTGGTCAATGGCGTTTATCTCAGTCATTACCATCCTATTGGTTGGGGTGGTGGCCTTTTTTACTTCTAAAAAACCAAAAAACTTAGATTCTAATGATTATCTGGTTGGGCCATATAAGCCTGCCCGACGAATCGCCATATTAATTGCTTCTAAAGATGGAGAAAAAACCATTGCCCAGACTGTTCGTGCAGCAGCCAAAAATGGTCGAAAAGTATTTGTCGTTTCTGATGGCAGTACTGATAAAACGGCTAGTGAAGCAAAAAAAGCCGGAGCTACTGTACTGGCTCTGCGCAAAAATATTGGGAAACCAAGTGCACTGCATCGTGCTTATAAGCATTTTAAGCTTGGAAAAAGATTCGATGCTGTCGCAATTTTGGACGATGATGTACTAATAAGTCGTGATTTTGTAATTTTAGCTAAGCACTTGATGGGTAATGATGTAGCAATAACAGTCGGCAAAAATATAACTCATTGGCCTGATGAAAAAAGATGGAATATATGGCTGGCCGCCCGTACATATAGTTATTGGTGCTATCAGCTCACTCTTCGTCGCTTGCAGAGCGCTGCTAATGTTATGAACTGTATTTCGGGCTCAAATTCTCTATATCGTACAGAAGTATTGGACCAAGTGTTGTCTGGACACACCCCATACATTGTCGATGATACTTATTGGACACTCGAAACACATCGCCTAGGCCTTGGGAAAATAGTATATGCACCAAGAGCACACGCTTGGATCCAGGACCCAACTAATTTCCGTGATTGGTACAAACAGAATTTACGCTGGATGTGGGGAACTTACCAGGGAATTATTGGTCACCAAATTGGAAGCCAATTTAATCGTTTCCATATGTCCTATGTATTTCTAATGGCTGAGTGGATACTGTATATAATCAGCGGACCGATTTGTATTTGGTTAATACTACAAGGTGGTCCTGAGCATATACCCCGCCAGCTACTCATTTTAGCGAGTGGTTATGCACTGTGGGTAGTCGGCGCTGCCTTGTCGTTGAAGCTGCCCAGGCTTTTGTTTTTTATCCCAGCAATTGCCATAGCGGATTTTATATTTCGTTTTCTAATGGTACACGCTTTTTTCAAAGCACTGCGACAAAAAACAGTCCTGGCTTGTGTTTGGGATTCGCCCAAGCGCTTTGATACTCGTAGCGTCACCGCTTAGTAATCCGTAATTGGCATAGGGATTGTGTCGAGCGAAGCTCGCACAACTAGGCGGTTTTGGTTTGTGCCAACAGGTGTACAGGTAACAAGCGAAAGGACTGATTCAGTCGTCGGAGCAAGCACCTTAGCGTCAGACGGGCTAACTATAATACTGTCTTTTACGGTATATGTATAAGCTATGCCTTGGTAGCTGACATGAATCTTATCGCCGGGCTTTAGCTTTTCAAGAAGAGTGAATACCCACTTGTAATCACCTGGACTCCATAGTTGCCCGCTGCTATGACCAACAATAATAGTGTGACCTTTTTTTCCAGGTCGAGTTGAGTTGCCATATAGCAGCACACCACGTCGCAAGGCCAGTTGAACGTTTGCATCCTGAGAACTCGGTTCATCAAGTATGATTGGTGCGTTCACGTTTATAACAGGAATGTTAATGATTGCAGGTGCAGATGGGTCAAACTTTGATACAGTCCCAATATCACTGGCTGTTGCTTGGACCGAAGGAGTACTCCGATAACGCAGTTGAGCAACTAGCCATTGGCCGTTCAGTACAGCAAATACGATAGCGCTAAGAAGAAGAGTAGCATAGGCCACCTTGGGTTTACTATAAATCCACGATGTTTTACCTAGTTTCTTAGAAGATTTAGCAGAGTTATTCATAATCCATTGATAATACAATAAATTATGAATAAAAGCAAGTAATCATTATGATAATGTTTAAAATAAAATATGTTTTGTCGTGTGCAAACTATAACTCGTTTACGACTTCGATTTGAGCGCCGAGGCTATTTAGGCGTTCTGCGAAATCTTCATAGCCACGATTGATTGAGTAGACGTTGCGGAGCATAGACGTTCCATTAGCCGCCAGCATACCTATCAGTAATAACATAGCTGGGCGAAGTGCAGGCGGGCAGACTACGTCGGCCGCACTGAATTTGGTAGGACCGTCTACGTATGCACGGTGGGGGTCAGCTAAAGTTACGTTAACATTCAGCTTACGCATTTCGGTATAGTACAAAGCTCGCTCTTCGTACACCCAGTCGTGTATGAGCGTGCGGCCCCGCGCAACGGCTGCGATAGGCACAAACATCGGCAAATTATCGATATTAAGGCCAGGGAAAGGGCGGGCATATATCTTTTCTTCTAAAGCGATTAGTTTGCCGTTATGTTTCTGAACCGTGATATCAACTAGTTCTGTTTGGCCATTATCTGCTAGATAACGTTCTGAAATATCGAATTTTAAACCCATTTTTTTTAATTTTAGTAACTCAAGCTCTAAAAATTCTATAGGTGCTCGCTGCACGGTGATTTTTGAATTTGTAGTAATGGCTGCAGTAATAAATGTCATCGACTCGATTGGATCTTCGCTTGGCGCATAGGTTATGTTCTTTTTGATGTCAGCAACTCCGCGAACACGGAGTGTACTGGTTCCGATACCTTCAATCCGCACACCTAGTTTTTTTAAAAAGAAGCACAGGTCTTGAACCATGTAATTGGCGCTGGCCATTTTAATCACCGTTTCATTTTCGAATTTGGCCGCGGCCATCAAAACATTCTCCGTAGTAGTGTCGCCTGATTCATATAAAACAATAGTAGGAGCTGGCTTCTTTTTGACTTCAACATAATAATGGCCGGTTTTGGCGGTAATGTTAACTCCTAATTCTTCCAGTGCGTATAAATGGGGCTGAACAGTCCGCGTACCAAGCTTGCAGCCTCCAGCGTAAGGTATTTTAAACTCTTTAAACAAGTGCATGACCGGACCGAGCATCATTAAGACAGAGCGAGTTTTGCGAGCTGCATTCTTATCCATTTTATCTAGGTTCAGCTTAGCCGGGGGCTTGATTTCTAAGTCGTTACCAGTAGTCCATTTAACATGGACACCCATACTAACTAATACCTCGATAATACGATTAACTTCTTCTATTCTAGGCATACGTTTGAGCCTAGTCGTGCCTTTGTTAAGCAGTGAAGCGAATAATAAGCATACGGCTGCATTCTTAGAAACCTTAGTCGCGACGGTGCCTTTTAATTCGTGGCCGCCTTCAATCCTGAGATTAACAGCACCGCCACTAATTGATATAAGTGGTTTCTTAAGAACATCACTGATTCGTGCCAAAGTTTCTAAACTGAGGTTTTGTTTTCCATGCTCAATGCGGTTTACGGCTGACTGAGATGTACTAAGACGTCGGGCAAATGCTGCCTGAGTCATGCCTCGCTCTTGTCGTAGTTGGTAAATTAATTGACCAATTTTCTCATTAGTTGTAAGCATAACTAGATAATTATATCAAATAAGATATAGCTTACAATTACTTTCTGGAATTACGTATCACCTGTAGAATAGAAACATGAATGATAGGGAAGTTTGGGATCTTATTAAGGCTGAAGAGCAGCGTCAACGTGATGGCTTAGAGCTGATTCCGTCTGAAAATTATGTGAGCCGTGATGTTCTGACCGCACTCGGCAGTGTATTCACAAATAAATATTCCGAGGGTTATCCGGGCAAACGTTATTACGGTGGACAGGATAATACCGATCCGCTCGAACAACTGGCCATTGACCGTGCTAAGCAACTGTTTGGAAGTGATCATGCGAACGTACAGCCTCATTCGGGTGCACCGGCAAATATTGCCGTGTATCAAGCTTGGCTAAATCCTGGTGATACGGTCATGGCTATGAGGTTGGATCACGGCGGACACCTGACACATGGACACCCAGTAACATCAAGCGCTAAATTGTATAACTTCGTTCGTTACGGTATCAAGGATATTGAAACAGGCGAAATTGATTATGACGAAATGTATAAGGTAGCCAAAAAGGAAAAACCCAAAATTATCCTTGCCGGTTTTTCTGGTTTCCCGCGTGGATTAGACTATGCTAAATTTGCAGAAATTGGAAACGAAGTAGGGGCGGTATTGATGGCAGACATGGCTCATATCGCAGGACTTATTGCTGGCAAGGCACTTCCAAATCCTTTTGATTTTGGTTTTCATATCATGACAAGCACGACACATAAGACGTTGCGAGGCCCACGTGGCGGCCTAATTATGAGCAACGGCACAGTAAGCAATCCGCTAAAAATGCCTGAAAAAACCGTTGAAAATTTACCAACTTTAATTGACCGCGAGATTTTCCCAGGTTTTCAGGGCGGACCACACATGCATGTCATTGCCGCAAAAGCAGTGGCGTTTCGGGAAGCGTTGGCACCGGAATTTCAAGATTACTCCACGCAGATTCTAAAAAACGCAAAGCAGTTAGCGGACGAGTTAATGAAGCGTAACTTTAAGTTAGTAACGAATGGTACAGACAATCATTTAATTCAAATTGATATGATGACAAGCTTTGGTATTGATGGTCGGATTGCTCAAGATTTATATGACTCTATCGGATTAACAGCTAACTGCAACGCTATACCAGATGACCCCTTGCCACCGTTTAGACCAAGTGGCTTGCGTATCGGTACGCCAGCACTCACAACTAGGGGGTTGAAAGAAAAAGATATGGCTATCATTGCTGAGTGGTTGGCTAAAGGCGCCAAAGCGATAAATGATAAAAAATCTCTTGTACAGCTGAAAGCCGAAGTCAAAGAGTTTGCACTCAAGTTTCCTCTACCTAACGAGATTAATTGATACTAAAACTAACGGGCTTCTGCAGCAATGTCTTGGCTATCAGCATCGTTGTGTAAGCCACTTACGAGCAATTCTTTTTCAAGAGGTAATCTGCTTAGGATATGAGTAAATAAAACTTTAGCCGTCAACTGGCCCATAACATTAGTAGAATAACGGTACTCAGGAAGTAGTAAATTCCAATCACCAACCACATGAGAATGTATTCGCTTTTTATCCAAATCAGATAACTCAGTTAAAGAAACTACTGAATCTGGCAATACAGCTTCGTACGCATCGGCTCGTAAGTCTCGCTCACTGTTAATTAAACCAAGCGCTAAACTACCTAGCTTCTCGGGCACATTACTGCTCGGATGTGCAAGCCTATCGTCACCGCCAAGTTCTACCATCGTAGTATTACGGCCTAAAGATGCGGTTTCTTGTGCGTAATGTCTCCAAATATCACACTGTGTGTTTGGAGTGGGTAATGTTCCAACAAAGTACGGTATTTCAGGAAACGTGTCCGTGACACTATTCATAATTGTGGAAACGGCACGATCGCGTGATAATTCAAGCTGGTCAGCTTGATCGTGTGTTTGTGAACTCAAAATTTCTGAAAAAACCATAATGAACCCTTTGTTTTTAGTGCATGGGAACTGCACGTTTTAAAATGTATTGTGTTCAGTATAGCGCTACAGGGATGCTATAGGAAGAAGTTCGGGTTCTTGTTCGAGTGTCATATCAAAAATTTGCTTAACTTTGTCTACGATTATTTTTTTAAAAGCTAGCAAGTCGGCGGTAGAGTTTGCGTGTTCATTGACAAGTACCAGTGCTTGGTTCTGCCAGGTTGCCATTCCGGTAGTTTCGTCGTGAAAATCTTTAAATCCTATATATTCTAATAATGCCCCAGCGGCAACTTTATAAGAGCCGTCTGGCAAGTCCCAAAAGCATCGTGAGGGCCAAGATGCCAAGCGCGGATGTTGCTCTACGAGCTCCTGATATTTGTCCGAACTAACAATCGGGTTTGCAAAGAACGATCCGACGTTGGCAACCAGTGTGGGATCGGGCAAACGAGAACGCCGTATCTCGATCACAGCACGTCTGATATCGGTTGGTGATGGGTGGGTGATCTGATGTGTTTTCAGATAATCTTCTAGCCAGTGATAATATACTGGTTCTTGTATTTGTTTGATTAAATGCAGCGTGAGACTGGTTATCAGGAATCTACCGCGGTCCGTCGTTTTGAATCGACTGGTGCGGTAACCAAATTCACATTCTATAGCTGGAATGTTAACCAGACCGCCAGTTTGCATATCGTAGGCCTCTAATGACACAAAAGTTTCCGCTAGCTCGTGGCCATACGCGCCAATGTTTTGCACTGGAGCCCCACCGACTGTCCCGGGTATGAGCGACAAGTACTCCAGACCACTTTTACCAGTAGCTACCGCTCGCTCCACAACGCTATCCCAGTTCTCACCTGCGCCAGCTGTAATATATATATTTTCTTCGTCCTCAGAAAATACCTCAAAACCCATAATTTTGTTAACCAGAATGAGCCCGGGAAATCCTTCGTCTTTCCAAACGATGTTACTACCTACGCCGATCATGATTATAGGAAGGTTGCGCTCTTTAGCCCACGCAACGGCTTCAGTAACCTCTATTTTCTGGTTTATCTCACTCAGATATGCAGCATTGCCGCCAAGGCGCATGGTAGAGTAGCCGCTTAAAGGCACATTTTCTAATATATTCATATTATTAGTAGTATACCCGCTTCTGCTTGCATGCATAACACCCCTCGCTGTAACATAGTTAAGAATGAATAAGTCTAAGGTCCCATTTGAACCACTCGGCAAGCAGCTGAAGAAAATGCGCATCAGTCGTCAAGAAAGCTTGGCGGAGGTATCTGGCGCGGTTGAAATAGACATTGATGTTTTGCAAACCATAGAACAAGGTAAGACGCGACCCAATGAAGATATCTTGCTACTACTGATAAGTCATTTTGCTATCAAGGAAGATGAAGCTGAGACGCTGTGGGATCTTGCGGGGTACGACAAAGCGATTTTACCAGTAGTTTCATCGATAAATGATGACTTATCAGCAAAACCTGTCGTTATCGTAACGCCTCAAGATTTGAAAATCGTGTATACCGATATGGTCCATGTAGCTGTCAATAACTACGGCGTTATAATGAATTTTATGCAAGGCGCCGGGCAGAATAGTCAGCCACTTGCGATTGCCCGGGTCGGCATGAGCCGTGAACATGCGTTAAGTGTTCTCGAAGTACTACAACAAACTCTGAGTGCTAAGCCACTAAAAGAACTTCCCGCCCCAAAAAAAGACAACACATCAAACAACGGATAAGGTTCATAGCTTTAGTCACCAACGTTTATTTGCCAAAGAAATCGAGTAAGTTCTTACCTAGTAATTCCTTACCGGTCTCGTTAGCATGACAGCCGCTACCGGTAAGTGCGGGAGTAAGAGTACCGACTTCAGGCCCACGTCTGGCCTTACTGGCCTGGACGACCCTATCTAAGACTCTTTGCATTTGCAATGGCGCATCTGCCTGAAGATCCTTACAAGTAGTTGTCGGATTGTAATCATTCATTGCCGACACATACATCGCCGCTTCAGGTATTCGCCGCTTTACTTCATCTATAACGGCAAGGGCGTCGTCATAGTATTCATCATCTGTTTGTTCACCTCTTCCCAAAAGCTGTACCCATACTACCTTTGTAGCGCCACGGCTCTTCGATGTTTGATATAAGCCATCGAATGATTGCCAATACTTATTAGTTTCACTTTGCGTATTTATACCGTCCGCCCACTTATCGATAGTGCCACCGCCATACCCACCAAAATCGGCTCTTTTAGCGTCCCATAACTTGCTGCCGTTCAATAGTTTATAGCCATCTGTGGCATTTGATGTTAGCGAACCACCCACGTAACCTATTATACCGCTGGGCACCTCTTCATCACTCTCATTGTTTTCATTACTGATTTGCTGTGTGCCGGTGCTGTTATCGTGACTTGAGGATCTTGACTGTGAAACGTACCATGCAACTCCTGCAATAATGACTACTATTAATATTCCCAAAAGAAAAATTAGAGGTATACTGCCAGATGCATTATTGCGCAGCTTATTCATAGAAGCTTTTATTCTACCCTGACTATGGACAGGGCACTACTAATTGTGTCAAATTTGGTGTACATGCTTAGTAACTAATATATACGATTCCTAGAAATAAGCACGGAATCTATTTTCTTGGTGTAGCTTAGTTATGAAGTTATAGCCATGCTTAATATGGTTCAGTTATAGAGCGTCTGATCAACGAGAGCTACCAAATCTTGTGGCGCTAAACTGGATTTCAAAACGAAGCTATGAGCACCGAGACCAAGCATTTCCGCCTCTATTTTGCTGTCTAGTAGGTTGCTATAGACGACTATTTTTGTATTCGGATAATCGTCTAAGTCGACCTTTCTCATGAATTCTTTACCATCCATGACTGGCATGAATATGTCGAGCAATACCATGTCTGGCCGTAAGGCCTTTAACCGTTTCAATCCTTCGAGACCGTTATTGGCGGTATGGACTTCATAGCCCTTAGAAGAAAGGATAATCTGATAAACGTCTTGAAGTACTTTTTCATCTTCAACTATAAGTATGGAAAGTATGGACTTACTCACAACGGCAACCTTACCGTAAATCGTGAACCTTTTCCAAGATGTGAAGTTAGCTCTACAGTACCATTGTGAAGTTCAACGAGTTGTTTTACCCAGTAAAGACCCAGGCCAGTGCCCGTTACGGTGTCAGAAAGTTCGTTATCTACACGTGTAAACTTTTCGAATATGCGCTGCTGATTATCTTTACTAACCCCTACTCCCTTATCAACTACCACAATTTTCACATATTTAGTCTTCTTTTCGATGATAATCTCTACGGTGGACCCCGGGGAGCTGTATTTGCTGGCATTCTCTAATAAGTTAACGATAACTAACTTAATCTCGATTTCATCAATGAATACCTTGATGGGTTTCTGGGGTTTGCTGAACACTATATCTTGATTGCGAAACTCAAATACTGAATGTAGGTCTTTAATAGCATCTGTCACTATTTCCACGATATTGTAAAGTTTTTGCTTGAGCGTATATTCCGTGGAGTCCATCTGTGCCGTTTTTAAGAGATCGTTAATGATGCGTAACTCGCGCTCGTTGCTATCATAAGCTGTGCGCAGATATTGTGTCTGACCAGGGGTAAGGGGATCGGAAAATCCATCTATCAGCAGGCCGATGTACTGCTTGACTGCAGTTGCGGGGGTACGTAGTTGATGCGATGCCATGCCTATAAATTCGTCTTTAGTTTTATTAAGCGATATCAGCTCTTTGCGCTGTATGGCTAATTGCTGAGTTATTTTTTCTAATTCTTCATTGCGAGCTTCAGTTTGTTTGATCTTAAACTGTTCTGAGATATCAGTATTAGATCCTATCCATTGCTTGATCGTGCCGTCATCATCTTTAAGTGGTACGACGCGTGTCAAAAAAGGCTTATAGGTGCCGTCTGTTCCCTTTAATGGAAAGACCATTTCGAAAGGCTGCCCACTTTTGATTGAGTACTTCCATTTTTTTAGCACGCCAGACAGATACTTAGGATCATGTACAGACTGCCAACCCCATCCTTCCATCTGTTTAGGCTTAGTTCCCGTGTATTCGTACCAACGGTTGTTATACCAGTATATAGAACCGGTCGCATCTGCCATCCAGGCAAGGTTAGGTATATTCTCAGCCAAGGCACGGAAGCGCTCCTCGCTGCTTCGCATTTTATCTTCCGCTTCTTTTTGTTTTGTAATATTTCTGAAGTTGCCTACAAGTGCGTGTATATTAGGGGTATTAAGGTGGTTGACGCCTACTGTCTCAAGCCATGCCCAGCTGCCATCCTTATGTTTTACCCGGTACTGCATGGTCAACTGCTTTTCGGGATGTTTGATAAGGTCGTTGAAGTTGGAAAAAAAGTATTCTATATCTTCTGGGTGTAAGTAGGGGGTTACTCCACTGCTCGCAAGCTCTTCGGGTGTATATCCCAGGACGTTCTTGATTGAGTTGCTCGAGAAGATGATGTCTCCCTCAGGAGACACTAGCTGAACAGCATCGGCACTCTTCTCTATTAGTGTACGGAAACGCTCTTCACGTTGCTGCAGTGCAAGCTGTGCCTGCTTTAAGTCATCAAAATCCGTATATGTACCGAAGTAACCGATAAAATGTCCATCTGGTGTGAAGCGGGGCGCTCCCGCTGCAAGCATCCAGCGGAACTCGCCGTCAGCCCGTTTAAAGCGGTACTCTTCTCTTATGGGTATTTGCTCTGAAAACGCATGCTTGAAGTCCTTTTCGAATTTCGGAGCATCCTCAGGGTGAAGGGTAGACAGCCACCCAAGACCTTTCATTTCTTTCATCTTCTTGCCCGTAAACTTTAGCCATGGTTTATTGAAGTAGACGGCATTTCCAGATTCGTCGGCCATTGCGATGAACATCGGTGCTGTATCCGCCAGGTTAAGGAAACGGTCCTCGCTTTCCTGCAGTAGCTGTCGCGAAAGAACTTCATCCGTGCTTTCAATAACTGCACCGAAGAGACCGACCACACTACCTTTACTATTTCGCAAAGGGCTGCAAGAAAATGTAAAATATGTTTCCTCGTCAAATCCGTGACGGTTTATTACCACACGAAGATTTTTCATATAGACAGACTCGCCAGCCTTAAACACTTTAGCAATAAGCGGTTCTGAAATGTCCCATATCTCATCCCAGGTTTCATTTGCAGGATATCCTAAGGCTGCAGGATGTTTATTGCCGAGAATTACCTTGTAGGCGTCATTGTAAAAATTCGTGAGTTCATGTTTACCCCAACAAATGAACATTGGGGAAGACGAATTCAGTATTATACTGACCGCAGTCCGCAATTCATCCGACCATGTGTCAATTTTTCCCACGGCGGTTTTTGACCAGTCAAATGAGCGCATCATCGCGCCCATCTCTCCGCCCCCAACCAGGAAATTATGTTCAGTAGCTCCTGAATGGTTCAGGGTCGAGTTTCTTGCAGGGTTGCTCGGATTCTTAGCAGTCATTATCCTATTGTACCCTGTCTGAAAAGTGTCAAGATACATTAAAGTTGTCAAAAGTGCTACCAACCAAATAGTACATAAATGTCTAACGCAATTGGTACAGCTTAGTGCACGAAGTTAGAACCAACTTCATTAAAATAATTGATGATACTGCCGAATAGATTTTTGTTCGTCTTACTTGTGAAATGTACCTCTACTCAAGTTAAAGGCACTAACACTTTAAATTCCGTACCAACATTTAATTCACTCCGGTAATTAATGGTGCCCCCAATCTTATCAAGAAGGATTTTTACCATATAAAGACCCAAGCCTGTTCCTTCAGTGAATTCCTGCATAGCGTTTTCCGCTCTTGAAAACTGTTCAAACAGGTAAGGTTGATACTCTTTCGGTATGCCGATTCCTGTATCGCTGATGGAAATCAAAGCTTTTTTATTCATCAGCTTAACAGTTACATTTATAGAACCTTTTATTGGGGTATATTGAACCGCATTAACTATGAGATTAGAAAAAATTTCATGAAATATCGATGTATCGGTGTTTATAACAGGTAGATTTCCATCCAAACTTAATGAATATCCTAGTTTTTTCTCAACCAATCTTGGTTCAAGTTCTTTATGTATTTGTTTAAATATTTCACTTATCCTAATATCACTTTTTTGAATAAGCCTGGTGGCACTTTGCACTCGAGCTATATTTAAAAGCCCTTCAACTAATGCAATCATTCGCTCGGATGAACTGACAAGGGTATCTGCTAATTGTTGCTGCTCTTTATTTAGTCCACCTGCATATTCATTGCTTAACATATGTGCGTAAGTCATGATCACTGTCATGGGAGTCCTAAGCTGGTGTGAAGCGAGATTAATAAAATTATTTTTCATAAGAGATAATTTATATTCACTCGTAATATTCTGTATTAGATATACGATTTGCTCGCTGTTTGGAAGTATTTGTTTAGAAACCCTAAAGAATAAATGGTTGTTTTCTTTATTGGTCCACTCATAAACTGCCTCTTCGCCTTTTAGCGTTTCTGTCACATTATTCGCAATATTAATGTATTCGGGTAAAGGACTCTCTGTTTGTTTGATGGGAAATGCTTCATTAAATGACTGCCCGAGTAAGAATATACGTTGAGTTGCCAATAAATTAGCAAAGTAATTATTGCTGAAAATAATATTACCTAACTTGTCAACAACACATACGGCATCATTAATACTGCCTATCACAAGGTCCATCCATCCTAAGATTCTATGTACTTCTAATAATTCTTCAGAGAAGAATTTATCTTTACTTACGCTCATCTAGTGGGTAATCAATTATTGCAGCAAATCTCCAGGATGAATCCTTTTTATCACCTAATATGTAATGATTTGAGCTTTTTACTGTGCCATCTTTATATAAAACACTGAGAGACAAGGGTTTTCCTAGCAATTCTGTTGTTTCGGTTGCTAAGTATCTTGCAAAGCCTACTGTATGGGCGTTTCTCATATGTGTTGGCATAATTTCCGTTACTGATTTTCCTATTAGGTCTTCCGCAGTCCATCCATATTCTTCAGTAAAAGCGTCGTTAATATATGTGAATATACTTTGTTGGTCGATTGCCACTACGGGTAAATCTTCTAATGCAATTAATTCATCATATGTAGCAGGGTATTGAGACATGCAACCTCCATATTTGTCATCTTACTTTATCATAATTTACTCCTAAAATTTACCCCAAAATATACCATGTATCTGGTCCAGTTTTTGATCAACTGATGTTAGATTGTTACACCCGGACGGATTCGACTCACTTTCAGCGAGCCCGTCGCAATATCTTTGCAAACCAGTTTGCAAGAGTTGACTTCCTTGCGAATTGCCACCGGCAATTCTCACACCGACCCTTGGCGTCGACAGTTCGAATCCGTCCAGACCACGAAAAAACCGAGCACTAGGCTCGGCTCTTTCGTGGTACGCCCGGACGGATTCGAACCGCCGACCCTCTGTTCCGAAGACAGATGCTCTATCCAGCTGAGCTACGGGCGCGTATTTGCGGTATTAGTGTATCATCTTATCAGATGAGCCATGGTATCAAAATCCAGAGTCTTATTGCTCGTTTTCATCTGTTGAACCAATAGTATAGAACAAAATTTTCTCTCTATCAGTTTACTTACTTAATCACATTCGCCCGAAGTTGCTACAATGGTGTTATGGCAAACGAATTCGACACGTCTACAAATAAGTCTATACCGAAGAACGTAACAACTACGTCTACTCAAGACATAATCGATTACAAGCATCTGAGCGAACAAAGGTTTAAGCTCATTATTGAACATGTCCCGGTACTTATTTCGTACGTCGATGCCGGACATCGGTATCGTTTTGTAAACAAACAATACGAAGCTTGGTTTGGGCATAGTACAGAGGATATCCAAGGTAAGCACTTACGAGAAGTACTGGGTGCGAAGGCCTATAAAGCTTTAAAGCCTCATATTGATAGTGTACTTGCTGGTAACACAATAAGTTTTGAGACAAACGTTCCATACAAAGGGGCCGGCAACCGATATGTCAGCGCCAATTACATACCCCACATAGAAGACAACAAAGTAGTCGGCTTTTTCGTGATGGTTATGGATTTATCTGATCGCAAAAAAATCGAAGAAAATCTTAGATATCGGACGGCCTTACTCGAGGCACAGAGCGAAGCAACACCTGACGGCATATTGATTGTCGACGCAAGAGGAAAAATGCTGTCATTCAATAAGCGTTTTATACAAATGTGGAAAATTCCAAAGCACATTAGTGGTGCCAACGATGACTCGGCGGCGCTTAAATACGCTATGACACAGCTAGTGGACCCAAAGGGCTTTATAGACAGAGTGAACTATTTATACGCTCACCAGGATGAGTCGAGTCACGAGGAAGTTTACTTTAAGGATGGCCGAGTGTTTGACAGGTATGGTTTGCCGGTTGAAGGCGATGATGGGCAGTACTATGGATGGGCATGGCATTTTCGTGACATTACTACACAGAAACGAGCAGAGGAAAAAATTATCCTTAGAGAAGAGCAGCTGAGGGTTGCCCTTAAGGCGTCACGGATGGGCGTTTGGGAATGGGATAGCCAGAACCGAAAGTTGACGTGGTCAAACGAAGTAAAGCGATTGTACGGTTTAAAGATAAGCGAATCAATTACGTACGAAAAATATATCAGCTTGCTTCATCCTGATGATCAGCCAAGGATGCAAAAAACAATTGCAAATGCCCAAAAGACGGGAAGTAAATATACTATTGAGCATCGTGTTGTTTGGCCGGATGGTAGTATCCACTGGCTTCTTGGGAAGGGTCAGGCATTTTTGGAAAATGGCAAGATAGTGCGGATGGCAGGTATATCGCTAGACATCGATGATCGAAAAAAGGCCGAAGAATTATACCAGAGCCAAAACGAGTATCTTATAGCTTTGAATGAGACGGCTCTTGAAATTGCTAGAGGTTTGGGAGGTCAATTATCAATACTAAAAATCATTCTAAGCCGAGCTACTAAGCTGACTCAAACACCAAACGGTTATATCTACCTTATGGATGATGATAAATCTCAATTAAGTGTTCGTGTTGCCACAGGAGTTTTTAAGCCTTACATAGGTCATGTGATTAAAAAAGGTGAGGGTTTGGCTGGTAAAGTTTGGAAAACCGGCAAACATCTTACAGTTGGGAATTACGATATATGGACCGGGCGGCAGGCTACGTTTCCGAAAGGTATCGTTAGCGCTGCTGTCGGTTTGCCTCTGTACTCCGGTCGAAGGATAATCGGTGTCATCGCATTAGGTTACGATACGCCGATTAAGAAATTTCCTGCTGAAAAGATAACCGCATTAAAGCGTTTGGCAGACCTTGCTTCGATTGCGTTGGACAATAGTAGGTTGTATTTAGAATCTCAAGAACGTGAGGAGCGGTTCAGGACTCTGGCAGACACCGCACCTGTATTCATATGGCTAGCAGATTCAGACAAGAACGTTTCGTACTTCAATAAAGGTTGGCTAGATTATGCAGGACGTACTTTGGAGCAAGAAATGAATTCTGGCTGGGAAGAGACTATATATCCAGCCGATCTCTTAGAGTGTAGACGTATATACGAAACATCTTTCGACGCCCGTGTACCCTTTACCCAGGAATACCGCTTAAGACGTCATGATGGGCAATTCAGGTGGATGCTAGACACCGGCATACCGCGGTTCTCTTCAGCTGGTGAATTTCTGGGCTATATCGGCTCGACTGTTGATATTCATGATTTAAAAAATACGACTCAGCGTACCCTGGAGCTCGAAGCCATTACAGCTAGTTTGACCGAACAGCGTGCTGAGCTAGTGACACTGAACAACGCAAAGGATGAGTTTATTTCATTGGCTTCACACCAGTTACGCACCCCTGCAACTGGCGTAAAACAATTTATTGGCATGTTGCTGGAAAATTATTTCGGTGAGCTTACAGAAGATCAGCGCACCATGCTCGATTACGCCTACGAGAGCAACGAACGGCAGCTAGAAGTCATAAATGACCTCCTAAAAGTAGCTCAGGTGGATGCTGGCAAAGTCGTGCTTGCAAAAGAAAAGCACGATATAAGCGATATGCTAGAAGACATCATGCAGGAACAGCGTGCTCAGTTTGCAAAACGCAAACAAAGGGTTGTGCTAGATAGACCTACAGAAGCAATCTTTGCCCCTGTCGATGTTCGACGCATGCGGATGGTTGTTGAAAACCTTATTGATAATGCTAGTAAATACACGCCAGAAGGCAAACGTATCACCGTAAGTATCAACCAAACAAAATCAGGCGAGTTCGTAACAATTAAAGTCAAAGACGAAGGAGTAGGCATTGCAGAAGAAGATATATCCAAACTATTTCAAAAGTTTTCTCGCCTAGACAATCCGCTTTCTATCCAGGTTGGTGGTACGGGTATTGGGTTGTACTGGGCAAAAAAGATCGTTGATTTGCACGGCGGAAACATTACTATAAAGTCGATATCGGGCGAAGGTTCGACCTTTATTGTAAAGATTCCTGCTTAACATTTTGTAGAACTGTGTTATAAAAAAGGGAGCAACTGGAGCAAAACTAACCGAGCTGGAGGCGAGTGTGGCAGACATTTTGATAGTAGAAGACAATGATATGTTGAATAAAGCCTACCGGATAATTCTGGAAAAGAATGGGCACAAAGTTGAAGCAACCACGAATGGGCAAGAAGCCTTGGACGCAGTAAAGCGCTTTAAACCGAAAGTCATTCTACTCGATCTTTTAATGCCCAAAATGGGAGGCATTGAATTTTTGCGTAAGTACGATGCCATAAAGTTAAATAAAAACGTCAAGGTCGTGGTACTAACCAATCTAGGCAAAGAAGAAAGTATTCAAGAAGCTATGGATTTAGGAGCTTACAAATACATCATCAAGGCACATTCTAGTCCTGGAGACCTTGCAAACCTTGTCAATCACCTAATTAAAAAGAACATTGTTAAAGATTAAAATAAGTACCAGTAAGCCTAGAATTTTACGGAAATAAGTAGCACCTTTTGTAATCTCTAAATATGCCCACGTAAACAGAAATGCCGTACTTAACTGTTCCAATCCATTTTGTATATTAAAATCAGGTATTGCCCAGGCCAGTAGTTTGAAAATAATCCAACCATATAATGGTATGTTTGGCCATTGCCACACTACGGTATTACCTTGCCTGTCTTTAAAAAAACTTTTTAAGTGATTCTCGGTAATCATTGTTTTAGCGTAACAAAATTAAATGAATCACGTGATGAATAATTTGATATTTGCGAAATATATTGCTGTTAAGTATGTGAAACAACAATATTATGTACACATAATTAAAGGGGGAATGTTTATGTTAGTAATTATCGGGATACTGATAGTTTTATGGTTCTTAGGTCTACTAGGAAATATTGGCGGGGGTCTGATTCATATATTGCTGGTGATTGCACTGATTGTGTTTATCTATAATATGATTACTGGTCGTCGCGGCATATAGCTTAGATTTTAAAGTCAGGCGTACTGTAAATTAATAAATCCCACTGTTGATAATGGGATTTATTAATTGGAGGGCCAGCGGGGACTTGAACCCCGGACACCCTGCTTAAGAGGCAGGTGCTCTAACCAGCTGAGCTACTGGCCCTCGTCAGAACCGACGGTCAGATTCCGTAAAGTCAATATGTAAATTGTCATTACTTCACCTTCTAGTCGCTTCTTCCTCTCAAAATTCTAAACAGAAATTAAAATTTCTTGGTTTAAAATTTTTGGATAGCTGCAAAAAAGCAACAGGGGAAACTTTAACAGATTACATCTGTTATTTCAAGAAGGGCTGAGTTTAAAGCCTAACGAACACATATGTTTAAACTTTGGTATAATCAAATGATGAAAAAGAATATTTTTGTATCTATATTTATCAGTCTCGTAACATTGTTATTGCTGGCCCCAAGTGTAATGGCGGCTAGACCAGTTGCCGGTGACACGACTACTAAACCACTCGGAATCGATGTGTCTTGGCCGCAATGTGGTAAACAGCTCCCCACCAATCATGCGTTTGGTATTGTCGGTGTAAACGGTGGGCTAGCAACAACTACAAACCCTTGTCTAAAGGATCAGCTGGTTTGGGCAAAAAAGTCTATCGGTGGCACAGTTCAGGATAAAATACAGCTGTATGTAAACACTGCTAATCCTGGTGGACTGAACACAGCCTCATGGCCTAAAAACAATATAGATCCAGCAGACACTTCGGTTTCTAATCCCTACGGCGTTTGCGACGGTAAGGATACACTGCCATGTGCGTGGCAATATGGTTGGAACAGAGCATTAGAAGATGTCCGCGACCGCTTTCAACCGGCAGCCACTCAAGCTATTGTCAGCACTTCCCCTGCATCGTATATATGGTGGCTAGACGTGGAGACAGAAAACACTTGGAAGCTATCTGGTACATCTTTTGATTATGAGAGCAACACAGCTGTATTAGAAGGAATGACAGCATATTTTAAAACAGTAAATGGAAGAGTCGGTATTTATGCTACTGGCTCACAGTGGGCACAAATAGTCGGCAATGCTGTCGGCCCGAATAGTAATTTGATTGGATTAAATAATTGGCGACCAGGTGGTGCAAGTTTGAGCACTGCCAAACAAGCTTGTTCTGCAACACCGCTAACGACCGGTGGTAATGTCGTGTTGACACAGTTTATTTCAAAAGGACTAGACTACAATTATTCCTGCGTTTAGAACTCGTTAACTCACTAATAATTGAGACTATTACCAGAGGTGATACAATGAGCGATGTATGAAAATATTGAATGGTAAAGAGTTGGCCGAATATATCAAGCAGCGACAAGCCGGGGAAGTGCGTGCTCTAAGACAAGCCCATCACATATTTCCGAAGCTGGCTATCGTATTATGTAACGACGACCCAGTCATAAATACATATATTCGACTGAAAAAGAAATATGGCGCAGAAATCCAAATTGATGTCGATGTATATGATATTTCTCAGCAAGAAATTGCGAAAAATTTGCAATCTCTAAATGCAGATGAATCCGTTCATGGCATTATAGTTCAGCTACCATTAATTGATACAAGCGAGACTGACGAAATTGTAAATATGGTAAGCCCAGATAAGGACGTAGATGCACTAGGAGCAAAAGCTCAGTTTGAGCCAGCAACACCCATGGCTATCCAGTGGCTTTTAGCTGGTTATAATGTCGACTTACAAGGCAAGAAAGTATTATTGGTTGGTCGGGGTAAATTAGTTGGAGCACCCTTAGAGAAAATCCTAACCCAATCTGGCGTTGATGTGATTGTAGCAGATCGTGACACAGAAACCCTGTCGCAGTTAAGTAAAAATTCGGACGTGATTATTACTGCTACCGGCAGTCCAGCAATTATATATTCAGATATGGTCAAGCAAGGTGCAGTGGTAGTAGATGCCGGAGTAGCCAGCGAAGATGGTAAAACTGTAGGTGATGTGGCGCCAGATGTTTATGACCGTGACGACATAACTATTACACCCACAAAAGGCGGCGTGGGTCCTTTGACTGTTTCCGCCTTGTTTGAGAATGTCATTCGGGCAGCTAAGCGCAAGGTTGACCAAAACAAGTGAGTACTTTGCGTGAACGTGTTTTGAAAACTTCTTTTCAGCGTTATGACGGTTCATTTGCGAGTGGAAAGATGGCAAATAACAAGCTCGAGCTGGAACTGATACCAAAACGTAATAAAGCACTAGGCTATGTAATCGTTACCAGCATTGGAAATATAGCCATGTCTTATAAGCCCCAGTTCGTCGTAGCGGTGCCTGACGGTGCAAACTGGATAGCGAAGGGAATCGCAAAGCAGCAGGAAATACCTTTGATCAAATTAAAGAAAGATCCAGAAACTAAAGCAATCAGTTTTCGATATAAGACTGACCAGCGACGCTGTTCAAAAGCAGAAAGAGGTGTGTTGGTAGAGGATGCTTTCAATGAGTTTACCAATACCCGCCGAGTGCTGGAAATACCGGAACTTGATGAGCGTATCGTAGCAGTATTAGGCATTTGGGATCGTGGAATACACGAAAGTGCTGGCGGAGACCGCCAAGAACTCTCGCTGCCGACTCGCGCGCTGCTTACCGAGCATATTCCTGCAGTGCTTCCAGAGGATTCAGAACTATGGAAGTTTGCCAAATGATCACAGTTGGCGTATTTGATTCAGGAGTAGGAGGTAAATCAGTCGTGAATGCGATTGAGGCCGCCCTGCCGGATATAAAAATCGTGTATGCGGAAGATAAAGAAAATGTACCGTATGGTACAAAAAATCCAGATGAATTATATAGGTTAGTATTACCAATACTTAACATGTTAAGTAAGCAGGGATGCGATGTAATTATCATCGCCTGTAACACAGTTACGACAACCATCATTGAGCGTTTGCGTTTAGAACTCCCCTTGCCTCTCATCGGCATAGAGCCGATGGTTAAGCCAGCCGCCGAAATGTCAAAAACTGGAATCATCGCAATGTGTGCGACACCAACTACGCTACAAAGTGCGCGTTATGCTTGGCTTAAGGAAAACTATGCAAAAAACATCCAAGTATTAGAACCTGATTGCAGTGATTGGGCATCGCTCATCGAAACTGATCAACTTGATCACGAAATAATCAAAAGTCGCATAGAAGAGGTGTGTAAAAAAGGCGCAGATGCGATTGTCTTAGGCTGTACGCACTACCACTGGATAGAACATGACATTCAAATGATTGCCGATGAATACGGTGCTATTGTGATACAACCGGAGAAACCGATCATCGAACAGCTTAAGAAAGTTCTGTCACAGCTTTCTTAAATTCTTCACCCCTGTGTTTATAATTTTTGAATAAACCGAAGCTTGCACATGCGGTAGATAGTAGTACAACATCACCGTTTTGTGCTTTCGTATGTGCTGCATTTACGATTTCGGCCATTGTGGAGCCACCGTCGGTAATACTATCATAACCTTGAGTTCGCAAGGCCTCTGCTATAGCTGGGCCTGTGGCACCGATACTTATGACATGACGAACGTGCTGGGTAGCTACTGCAACAGCTAGCTTTTCGTACTTAGCTGCTTTGTCTGAACCGCCGAGAATGACTACTTTTGGTTCTATGAACGCTTCAATCGCCACGATAGCCGTCTCGGGAGTGGTGCCGAAGGAGTCATCGTAGTATTTGATACCGTCAAGTTCTCGTACAAGCTCTAGACGATGTTCTAGGCCCGTAAAGCTGGTCAGAACATCGCGTATTGCGTCTACATCCTTGGTAACCTGCCAAACCGCCGTAACGGCTGCGCAGACATTTTGCCAATTGTGCTTTCCAAGCAGCTTAAGTTCGTCAGTTTTACAAATTATTTGATTGCCGATAACTATTTCACTGTTTACTACCTTTGCACCTGGAGCTTCCATGTATGGTATTTTGATACCGACAGACGTGCTTGCAACGCTAACAGAGTTATCGTTGGCAGCATAGTAAATAGCAATGTCATTTTCTTTTTGATTAATAAAAAGCTGCTGTTTAGCGGCTACATACTCTTCAAAAGCCAGTGCTTGTGCTTGCTCATTTTCATAGCTAGATGAGGAGCTAGCAGTTGTAGCAGGTGCTTCAAGCACCTGCTGAGGCGTACCCGTAGGTACGTCGAGGGAGTGAATGGAGTTGCCTGATGCAGCTGATTGCTGATCAGACCTATGATAATGGGCGGGTTCAAGTGCTTGATGCCAATCCATATGCTCGGGCTCAACCATTAAGCAAACGGCGATATGCGGCGAAAATCTTAGATCGATGAGCTGAAAGTTAGCTAACTCCAATATTACCCAATCTCCGGGCAAAATATTGTTTTTAAGCAGTTCTAAAGGGGGGATGCCGATATTACCTCCAAGGTGTACGCGTTTGCCAGCGGTTTCTAACATCTTTGCAATCAGCGTACTGGTTGTGCCTTTGCCTTTAGTGCCAGTGACTCCAATAATATTTTTGCTGGGACAAACTTTAAAAAATTCATTAGTATTAGACCAAACTTTATCAAGAATTTGCGAATTATTCGCGTTAGCATTCATAATATTTTTGGGATGCAGAGCAGGTGTCCTAATAATCAATTCAAATCGATCTAAGTTCTTTAAATAGTCTACTCCCAGCTGTGAACTAGCATTGCCGGGAATAGTAATATTTTCATCAGAATCACAAACGGTGAGCTCGTTTTCAGGAGAATCCCAATACCTATACGAGCTTTGTCCTTGGCCAGCATATCCTAATATAGCAATCTTCATTGCTTGTATTGTATCAGTCTAGGTAGTAAGTTCGGTTTTAACCATTTCAGCAACCTGCCGTGGAGTCATTTCTGCCTTGACTATAAAACGTCGTACACCGTTCTCGCGCAGGGTTGTAGGTGCTTCTTGTTCGCCCATATTGGTCAAGATAATAACCTTAGTATCCTTACCCCAATCTGTTTTACGCAGTTCTATCAGCATTTCATCGCCAGACATTTCGGGCATCATAAGATCTAACAAAATAATATCTGGCTGCATTTTTTCGACCAGCTCTAGGCCTAGCTTACCATTTTCTGCTGTCTCTACTTCGAAGCCTTCCGCCTCAAACTTAATGCGGTACATCTGGGAAATTGCTTGGTCGTCTTCGATAATCGCAACTTTAGTGGCCATATATGTATCCTACCCTAGTATTTGTTACGCCGCTAGGGCTTCTTGCACTACTACTACAACCTGGGACGGTGTGTAATTAGCTTTGACCATATATCGTAAAATACCCAATTCGTATAAACCATCAGGCGCTTCGTATTCACTGATATTTGTCAGAATTATCACTTTCGTATCTTTGCCGTTCTCAGTTTTACGGTAGTTGGCTAATACTTCACTTCCGGTCATCTGGGGAAGCATAAGATCCAGAAGCACAAGGTCAAACTTGGTGGTATAGATCATATCCAGCCCTGCTTGACCATCATAAGCCACAATGCATTCATACCCAGCAGACTCAAGTTTAATCTTGTACATGTCAGCAAGTGAAATGTCATCTTCTATAATAGCTATCTTAGGCATTATTAATCTGATTATATACTTAAAACGTAAGAGAAGAAACTCCACCACAACCATGGGTGTATAAATATTGACAATTAGTCATACTTATTGTTTTAATATCTATATGGAAAAAGACGAAGAATTTCCGAGGTATCAAATACCAGGGGCGCCGGGAGAGATTGCGGCAAGCTTTCATACCCCAGAGGGAATCTTAGAAGTCGATTCATACCAAGATGAAATATTTGCAATTCTAAGACTAGCTGATGGAACTAAGAGTAGGTCCAATATTATCAAGAGCGCGGTGGAATCAGGGCTTGATGAAGAATTTACTTCTATGGTTATGGATGACTTAGAAAGGCTAGGTGTCATAGGTGACAGCAGGCAAATATCTAAACTTTTCCATATTTATACTAAAAATCCCGCTAGGTATAGCCATGATTTAAGCAACGAAGAAGTTTATGAAATAACGTCACGACCTTATGAGGTTGAAAAAGAAGGCCAGCGCCATCAATTTTCACGTACTAGTACAGACCTTACTTCGTTATTAAGTAAACGCGAATCAGTCAGAGGTTTTGAAAGTAGAGCTGTAGAATTAGATAAAATAAGTGAAATACTTGATGCTGCGTACTCTTTTAACATAACACCAGTACCGTCGGCGGGAGGTCTATACCCATTAAAATTATATTTACTGATCAAAGACGGGAATGAGCTACCGGCGGGATATTATCAATATGACCCCACTGATTCAGCCTTAATTTGTTTCAACGACAATTTTTCCGAAAAAAGGCTACAGTACATTTTTAACTCGGATTCACTCGTACATAACGCACAGTTACTATTTGTGATAGGCGCAGATATGGATAGGCATTCAGAAAAATATGCTGATAGAGGCTACAGATATACTTTACTAGAAGCAGGTCATGTCGCTCAAAACATTCATTTAGCATGCACAACTCTAGATCTCGGTTCACTAGAATATGGCGGCTTCAATGATGATTTACTTCACTCCGAGTTAAACCTTGATGAGCGCATACAACCACTAATTACCATCGGTGCTGGATATAAAAATACTTTTGAAATTCAGGATTCTATATCTACTCTAGCATTGTTGGAGAAAGAACTAGTGGGTAAAAATAAACCGATAGACGAAGTATCAATAAATTTTCCTCCAAACTCAACTAGTCCATCTTATTATCAAGCCAGCGCACACTATGTTATTCCAAATGTTAGTTATCCCGATACACATGACGATAGATATGCTTCGGGAGCAGCGACCTCTATAGAACTTGCTAAAATTAAAGCGATAGCAGAAGCATATGAGAGATATGTAAGCGGTAAGATAAGGTTTGATATTAAAGATAGTGCGACCAATTTACGGGGCAAATGGCTTAATCCAAATTTAATACGACCGTTAAGTTCAAGTCAGATTAATTTTATGTCCGGAATCGAACAATTCCAGGAAGATTTGTTACTGGAATGGGTAAAGGGAAGTGAACTTCATAGTAACGAAGATATTTTTGTTCCAATTGACTTAGTTTATTATCCGTTAAACGAAAAAGTTCTTCGCAGGAATCCCATCGCTCTTGCTGACTCATCCGGTGTTGCGGCGCATGTTGATAGAAATATTGCCATAGAAAAAGGATTGCTGGAACTCATAGAAAGGGATGCAATTATGAGAAATTGGTTTAAGAAAGCGCCACTCCCAAAACTTTCACAAGAATTACTAGATGAAGATATAAGCAGCCGTGTTCTAAATTTGGAAAAAAATGGCTACATTGTCGATGTACTAGATATGACCGAGCCTAACGCAAAAGCAGCCGTAATAAATGTAGTTATCAGAAACAAGGAAATGAATTATCCGTACTTTGTTAATGGTGCTTCAGCAGCACTTAATTATCAGGATGCAATAGATAAAGCTCTTGAAGAGGCAGAACTTGGTTTGAAGTACGCACTAATCGGTGAAAAAAATGACGCAAAATCGAAAAATCACATACATTCACCTGCTGATCATGGGAATTACTACTTGCATCCAGAAAACGCAGTAAATATTTCTTGGCTATGGAGCGGAGAAATAAAGTATCATCTACAGAATATTGACGATAGTAAAAAACTAATTGATAACTATAATCCTATAGTGATAAACTTGGAGTTACAGAGTGCTCCTTTAAATGTTGTCCGGATTATAGAGATATCACTGGTACCAATTAGCTTTGGTCTCGGTGCCGAGTATTACACGCATCCATTCAGCGGTATTTCAAATCCGCAACAATACCAGCCCTATATTCCGCACTATTTCGCTTAAACTGCCAGGCGGTTTAAGCTTGAGATAAATTTTAATCATCAACTACTTCAGGAGGAGGTGATAAAAATGAAGGTACTCTCTGCAGTGTTGAAGCCATACGAAGCTACCCCCAAGGGTAGCTTCGAAAACTGCAACAACGGTTGTAGTGGCAGTGGATCCTGCTCTCGTTGCTCAGGCAACTACGGCAACCAGTCCCACTAGCACAACCCACACCAGCCCTGGCATATCAATTGTGTGATGATGTACGCGCGTCATCATCAATACAATCGATTATGCCAGGGCTCTTTACTTGAGAAGTTTTTTAGCTGATGTAGAAACTAATTTTGAGGCTGGTTTTTTTAGTGTATTACTAGCAGACTTTGCAAGCTGATAACCATAAGAATAGCCAAACCATCTAGGTACGTCGTTATTACCTGTTATAAACCACTCTATATGGTTATATTTTTTACTATTTAATTCTTTATTAGCCATTCCAATTTGATCTTTGGTTATTCTAACGGTTGCATATATCGGAGTTTCACCACTACACTCTTCTTCAAACAAAGTTGCAAGCCCTTCGGTTAATAACGCCTCCTTTAAGGTTTCGCCATAACCTGGGTTGCGCCATCTTACTGCATGGTGTATTTCGTGTAACATACCCATGTAAAGATTTTTTTCTAGAATTTTCTTAGATGGATCGATGTTTATGTAAACAACATTACTGGAAGGAGTATAACCTCCCACTCCAATTTCTGGGATTGTGCTAGACGGAGCATCGATTATAAGAATGTCTATTTTGTCAGCTCCTAAAACGCCAAAAGCAGTATCGGATGCTTTCTTAAAAGCATTTTCAATTACGTTTATATGCTTGTCCATTGACCCGGAAGCATTTGCTATGTGCAACTTTATACTGTTCATATTGTTACTATATTAAAATCAAGACTGTAAGGATATGTCATCTTCGATAATTGCGATTTTAGGCATAATAATAGAAATATTGTAGTAATTCTAAGTATTAGTATATATTGAAGAAAATTAATAGGGAAATAAATTAATTATGACAGACGCAATAGTGGTGGCTATCTTATCTGGGCTAGCAGGTATGCTGGGCTGGGGTTTGGCAGACTTTTTTGCTAAGAAAACTATTGATATTGTCGGTGATCTTGCAACACTTGCGTGGGCACATATTTATGGAGTTATATTCCTACTGTCAATCGTCCTAATATATAACCGATCAGAACATCAAACGTTGACATTACCGAATGGTTTTAAAGAGTTTGCGTTACTTGGATTTTTTGGCATTTTGCAGGCTTTTGTCTACTTTTTTGCATATCGTGCGTTCGGTAAGGGTAAACTGGCACTCCTTAACCCAGTTTTTTCATCATATTCAGGCATTGTAGTTTTATTATCTACCATCTTTTTTGCCGAAGTTATCGGTGTTAATCAGCTCCTTTGTCTGTTGGTGATATTTGCTGGGATAATGTCAATCAGCCTTGATAGAGAGTCATTAGCGCTTAAAAAAATACGGCTGGCAAAAATCTCTGGCATGAAAGAAATTTTGATAGCAGCTATTCTTGGGGCAGTTTGGACAGTGTTGTGGGGAAACTTCGTAATAGACAAGGATTGGCTTGTATACGCAGCGATCATGTATATTTTTATGACGATAACGATACTGCTAATATGTTTGATTCAAAGACTTAAGTTAAATGTACTCAATGCGCACACATGGAAATTCTTTATGCTTATTGGAGTTTCGGAGGTGATTGCCTACGTCGGGGTAAGTCTTGGTTATAGTGTTACTTCACGTACCAGTATTATTGCTGTTTTGAGCGCTGCATTTTCTGTACCAACAGTAATATTAGCCCACATCTTTCTTAAGGAGCGTATAACAAAATTTCAAATATCAGGGGTAGCTCTTGTTATAACTGGTGTTGTTGCTATCACCCTGGTATAATTCGTCTTGATTTAAGATAAATAAAAATGATTCCAAACGATATCGAAATTCTCAACGAAGTGCGCCTCCACACGTATCAGACCCCCTATTTTTTTACAAGTCGGAATATTCTTGAAATTAATTATCAAAAGTTTTTGAATATGTTCGAGGGTAGTGAAGTCTATTACGCGCTTAAGGCGAACTCAGACCCAAAAATCCTGACATTATTGAATGGGTTTGGTTGCGGATTTGAGGCAGCATCTTTTTATGAGATTGAGCAGCTTTTAGCTGTCGGTATTCAGCCTGATAGGATAATTTACGGTACTTCAGTAAAGCCCTCAACTCACATTATGCGAGCTTTTGATGTTGGAGTTAATCGTTTTGCTGCAGATTCACATGAGGAATTAGAAAAGATTGCACAATTTGCACCCGGTTCCAGAGTGATAATCCGAGCCAAAGTAAATGATAGCGGTAGTGTGTTTGCATTTTCTGAACGTTTCGGCGCTCCTAAAGAGGCTGTGAAGGCTCTCGTTGTCTACGCACGACACTTAAAGCTCAAAACCTATGGATTAAGTTTTCATGTGGGTTCTCAAGCTACCCATGTAGACCACTGGGCAAACGCCATATCATCCCTAAAGCCAATCATGGATCAACTCGATGAAGAGGGTATACGAATTGAAATACTTGATATCGGAGGGGGATTTCCCGTCATCTATAATAATCACAAAGATTTGCCACATCTAGATGATATTGCTAAAGATGTTCATAAGGCGCTCAAGAAGCTACCCTATCAACCAAAAATAATTATGGAACCAGGACGAGGTATTGTGGCCAGTTCCACTGTTATGGTCAGCGAGGTCATTTCAAGAACTATTAGAAATGGGAAAGTGTGGCTTGTTATGGATGGGGGTATATATAACTGTCTTTATGAAGCAATGATACATCAGGGCACAACACAGTATGATGTAAGGACTATGGCAATGGTCGAGGGTGACGTGGACATGCTTAATTACGGCATTACCGGTCCCACGGGTGATAGTCTGGATGTCATTACTCGTAGCATTAGCCTTCCAAGTTTTATTTCAGAGGGCGATCGACTAATTTTTGAAAATTCAGGGGCCTATACAATAACAATGGCTAGTCCCTTTAATGGTTTTCCAAAACCTGAGCTGTATCTCAGTTGACAGTAACGATAAAAAGGCTTACGTTAATAACAAGTATAAAAAGGTTATCCTAATATGATGAAAAATTTAAACAACTTACAAAAAACCTTCGGGTTGTTTTTCTTGTTCGTACTTGGTCTTTGGGTTTATATCCAGCTTTCAGCATCGCGTGACAGTACGGTTAACTATACATACTCGTTCTTGTTTGGTCTTATACCGTTTTTCGGTGGCATTATAGGGATGTTTACCTCAAAGCAGTGGGGTGGTCTTAAATCCGTTCTTGGTAAAGCTATATTCTTTTTTTCCCTCGGTCTGTTCCTATGGGGGTCTGGTGAAAATATTTGGTCATATTACAACTTCTTTAAAGGTGAGCCGGCACCCTATCCTTCACTTGCGGATATCGGCTTTGCCCCAAGTATCTTTTTTTGGATACTCGGTACCTACTTTTTAGCGAAAGCCAGCGGTGCATTCCTTATGTTTAAGAAAAGCACATGGGCTAAAGTGTTCGTAATAATTGTCCCACCCTTGTTGTTACTTGCTTCGTATTACATGCTTATCAAAATTGCCCGGGGGGGTGTGTTAGTTCCCGAAGGAGAGACGCCATTGAAGGTAGTACTTGATATCGCCTATCCACTAGGAGACTTCTTGGCTCTTACATTTGCATTTGTAGTCTTTACACTTACGGGCAAGTATCTCGGTGGTTATTACCGTATGGCAATCGCCAGTATATTGCTGGGTCTTGGAATCATGTATTTTGGCGACTTCAGCTTTTCGTACACAACTACTACCGGAACATTCTACAATGGTAACTGGGGCGATTTACTCTTGGCTAGTGGTAACTTCTTTATGACAATCGGTATTCTCGGATTTGCATCACGGCCTCAAGCTAGCCCTAATGTAGCTAAGGAGGCGTAATCATGGATACTTACGCCAAGATAGCAGTTGAAATCATCTCATATCAAGAAGCTATAATCGGGCCGGTTGCAGTTGAGCAAGCTCAATTTGTGGATGGTCTTCAGCTTGACTGGGATAAGCACGAGGCAACGATTTCTGGTGATAAGATGAATGTAATTGATAAACTTGTTGAACAATATAAAAATCTTTTTGGCCAAATTTCTGTTGAAGTTTGTAAAGATGCGGCCTCTAAATTTTTAGGTGAACTTTCTGCTACTGAGCGACCAAAATTATTGCAGTAGCGCGCAGATGAGGGCGGGATAAAATATGGATAACATCCCCACAACTGAAACAAAGCGTCTTTTTACTGGGCGCAAACAGCTTAAGCAAGATATTGAGCATGTAACTCAAGAGATGTATAAGCGTAACTTTGAACTGGCAGAAGCCAACAAAACACTTTCGCTTCTACGTGCAATAGATAGTATCGTACTTGAATCACACGATGAATTAGGGATACTTTGTCAAAACATAGCATCCGCGATTGCCAAGTATACTAGTTATCCGCTTGTGGCAATTCTTGTCAACCCTCCGCACAAAGACTATCTAGAGATGCTGGGGCTAGCTGGCGCAAGTGGGATTGAGGACATGTTTAAGTCATGCAAGGTTAAGGAAGACGACCATGAAACATGGTTGGTTAGCCCTGAGCAAAAGGCGATTCTTGATATTTCTTCTGTCGATAGTCGGCTTATTGCTGAGGTGCTCTGTCTGTCGGAAGATCAGGTTAACGATCTGAAAAATGAAAGTGGTATTAAAACAATCTTGTTATTAAAGTTGCTATCAAGACACCGTCTGGTTGGGGTGTTGGCAATCGGGTTAAATCAGGAAAAAATTGAGGTCCATGATAAACAAGAACAACTAATTGAGCGTCTATCTGAGACCGTAGGGATTGCACTCGATAGCAAATTGCTTTTTGAAGAAAATCAGCAAGTCCTGCGTCAGTTACAAAAAACGAACGAAAAATTAAAGACACTGGACGAAACGAAGGATGAGTTCATTAGCATGGCTTCTCATCAACTTCGCACGCCGTTAACTTCCGTTAAGGGCTACCTGAGCATGGTTTTAGAGGGTGATGCGGGCGAGATAGGTGAAATGCAGCGTAAACTGCTGGATCAAGCGTTTGTAAGTAGTCAGCGGATGGTTTATTTGATAGCGGATTTGTTGAACGTATCGCGTTTGCGTACGGGTAAGTTTGTTCTAGAGGCCGTGCCATCTAATTTGGCAGAAGTGGTAGAGGGGGAGATTGGCCAACTCAAGGAAACCGCCGCTGGGCGTGGACTGAAACTTACTTATGATAAACCAGCTGACTTCCCAGAACTGTACTTGGATGAAACAAAAATCCGGCAGGTAATTATGAATTTTACTGATAACGCCATTTACTACACACCTAGCGGCGGGCATATCGTGGTCAAGCTAGAAGACAAGGGTGAATCGATTGAGTTTACCGTAACCGACGACGGCATGGGAGTCCCGAAAGTACAACAACCGAACTTATTCACCAAGTTTTATCGGGCAGATAATGCCCGCAAGGCTCGACCTGACGGTACTGGTCTTGGGCTATTCATGGCTAAGAAGGTGATTGTAGTCCAAGGAGGCAACCTATTATTTACTAGTCAAGAAGGTAAGGGCAGTACATTTGGCTTTGCATTCCCTAAATCTAAATTACAGCCACCACCCACACCAGAGCCGACTGCAACTAGTAGCTAACAGATAGTCATGGATTAGCTCTAACAAAGCGAGAAACTTCATTGTTTGAACAAAGCGTGCGCGATATATTCAGATTATGAATCACCGACGTTAATCTCTATCGGTGTATTGTGCTTGTGCTTTATACATATATGTTGTGTTATGTATTGACAATATTGGTATTTTGTAGTAGAATGTATACATCCTAACCCTTGGGTGGTTGGAAGTAATCCATAGCGGATTGATTAACAGAGGTGTAACAGATGGCAGGATAACCGGCAACGGTATTATTACTGCTTTTTTTACTTCTGAAAACAATCGGTGAACCCAGGTGGTGACGGGTACATTAACAAGTCGAATCATTTTGAAACATATTTTTTTGTAACAGGGAATCTACCCCTTGTGCAGACCAGCTAGTATTAGACAGCTAGTAACCCCTAGCGACTCCTAGTATTAGACGGTCTGCACATGGTTGTAGCGTTGTGAGTAATAGATTGAGCTTTATCGCTCTCTGTTGGCTCCAGAAGCTCCCTGGTGCGGAAAGACGCAATTCAAACTACAACTACAAAACTTTTGTGAAACCGCAAAGGTCATTTTGTTCCTTTTCAGAACAGCGTCTAACACACGCAAATTCGTGTGCAGAGCGCTGTTCTGAACCCCTACCTAGGCAAAGATATAAGAGTAACCCATTAACCTGGGTGTACTCGAAAAGAGCGATTCCGCTCTACAGCCAGGCCCACCATAGTCTGCGAATCTTCTGCCAAAAGCAGGGGAGGAGAAAAAATGACCACCGAACACCTGGATATCCCCGAAGAGGAGCTCGACAAGATCCTCGGAGGAGCAGGCAAGGCTGCGCGCAGCGACAACGACGACGCCCTCATCAAGGACGTGGCCGGCATCGATGCGCAGATCGGGAACATCCTCTACGGCGCGTCCGTCCTCACCCAGCGCAAGCTGGACCGGAAGGCGAAGGTCGAAGAGGAGATCCGTGATCGGCAGCACCAGCGCGAGCAGATCCGCAACCGGTTCCAGCACATGCTGAGCACCGTCACGGACGAGCCCGCCCTGGCTCCCGCACCCGTCGCCCCCGTGGCGCTCGTGTCGGATCCGGTCAACCCGCCGTCGGCCCCCCAGCCGTCGGTTTCGTCCAGTGGTCCCGTGGTGGACGAGCCCGACGAGGATGAACTCCTCGAAGGCCTGTACACCCGTGACGAGCTCATGGAGCTGTCCGATTCGGACCTCCAGCGGCTCGCCAGCGAGTACGGGATCGCCACCGTGGTCACCGACGCAACTCGCGTCATCGTGATCGCCACGATCATCGTCCAGCAGTCGGCGTACTGTCAGTGTGAAGGCATCGAGGATCCCAACGGGACTTCGACGACTCGTGTCACGGTCATCGACCGCGTTCGCGACTCCCGGCACAACCCCCGGAGCTGGAACATCTGGCAGTGGGTCGGAGCGATCATCGGCGCCCTCATCGGCATCGTGATCTACCGGGTCACCAACGATTGGGAGCAGGACATCGAGGGCACCTGGAACAGGGTGTTCGACATGTTGCTGTTCATCGCCCTCGTGGGCCTCGGCTTCTTCGGCGGCGCCATCATCGGTGCGGCTGTGGAGGACAGGCAGGAGAACTTGCGCTCGCGCTCGTGATCCGTTCCACGTCGAAAGGTTTGGCTATTACCCTGTGCTCACGCACAAATCGGCCCAAGTTGTCCGTTATCTTGACTGAGGCTTGCCTTAGTGAAAACGGAAGTCCCATTCCGCTTGCCCACCTTTGGAGGTGAACATGAGCAAGCACACCCGCAGTTCCGGCATCAAGGCTTCGGCCGTGTTGCTAGCAGTACTCATCGCCGTCGGCCTCCTGGTCGGCAGCGGAGAGGTGTCCAACGCCAGTGATCGCACGGATGAGTCGGCAACGACACCCACCATGCCCACGGCGGAAGAAGATGCGCGTGAGTGCCCCGCAACCTGGATCATCGTTCAGGTCGATCACGAGGACAGCAACCGTTGGTTCGCCGACGGTGTCCAAGAGATCGAGGAAGCATCCACGCCTGAGGAAGCAAGGGAAGCAGCTCGTACCTGGCTCAGCCTAGTGCGTCGTGACCCCCAGCTCCTCAAGGGTGCAGCATCGTACTTCCTTGCCGGCCGTCAGGTCGACGCATCCACCTTGGTGGATGGGGAGTGCGCCAGTGAGGATGCCGAATCGCTGACAGCCGAAATCGAGCTGGCCATCGCGCAAGCGAAGGTTACGCCCGAAGAAGCTCCGGTAGATGGCACCAACTCTGGTACCGATGCTGAGGGAGACGTGACGTCTGCCAACCAGGCAGGAATCACAGGTGATCGTGCAGCGATCAAGGTCGTGTTGAAGGACGGAACAACCGTCTGGATCATGAGCCGCTGCGGTAACCCCGTCGTTCAGGGACCGGCCCCCGTGCCCCCCGGACCGACGGATAACCCGCCGCCGCCGCCCCC
>JACDFO010000024.1 GCA_013815785.1 Candidatus Saccharimonadota bacterium
CTGTGAGCCAAAATAGTAATCATGCATCAAGTATACTAAGACTATGCACATAAATAGAAAAGTAGTTTTATCTCTTTTAATAGGATTTCTCCTCGGAGCCATGTGGTTGGTTGCCTTGCGGTTTGTGACATTTAAAGATACACGGGTGCATTACCACGCCAACTTTGCGCTGTATATAAACGGTGAGCGTGATGAATTCAAGGGTTCGACATTTTATGAGGAGACTCAGGCATGTAGTGCTGATGAGGTTGGTCCGAAAGCACGTGTACATATGCATGACCAAATTGGCGGAACGCTTCACATCCATGATAATGGAGCAACCTGGGGGCATTTGCTCGCTAATATAGGTTATGGACTTAGCAGTAAGTCAGTCCAAACCGACAAAGGTGTGTATGTTGACGGTCAAGAGAACAACACGCTAACGTTTTTATTGAACGGCAAAAAAGTATCGAGTGCGTCTAATGAACCCATCAATAGCGAAGATGTATTACTTATAAATTATGGCCGCGATGATTCTGGCACATTACAAAGTCGTTACGACCAAATAGTCAAAAACGCATCGGAATATAACAATAAGAGTGATCCAAGCACCTGTTCTGGTAGTAAACCGATTACGTTTGCAGAACGGCTCAAGGCAGCTATCGGCATCGGACAATAAAACACGGATTTGGAGCGAAGTTTTAAATTGTGTTGCGACGCTAAACCTATCCCTGTTATACTACGAGCTGCATGAAAAGAGCCGCCAAGATGACGACTATAGGGGAGATGGAGCGTAACGTAGCTATTGCTGCCGCGCGTCAGGATTTTATAAATGCCACGTTCAACATGGGCTGGCAACTAGCGATTACCATTCTGGTTCCAGTTTTTATAGGCGTAAAGCTCGATGACCGCTTTGACAGCACACCTTCCTATACACTTGCCGCTTTGTTTTTGGCGATTGGTATGGGAGCATGGGTTGTTGGGAAAACAATCAAAGAGATTAATGATAATCAAGCCGCTAAGGGAGCAAAGAAAAATACATGATAGCTGGATTTACACGTTTTGCAGCTGAAGAAGTTGGTCCGCCGGTTCATATCGCGCCTGGTGAATTATTTGAGTTCATGGGCTTTACAGTAACTAACTCAATGTTGTTTGCGTGGCTTGGCTCGACGATTCTGATTATATTGTTAGCATATGTGGCACGACGCATGACGCTTCGACCGAAGCGCGGAATCACACAGATTGTTGAAATCGGTACAGAATTTGTTACTAGCGTTTTAGAAGGCAGCATGGGCAGCCGAGCGAAAGCAATACAATACGCACCGTATTTCGTGACGATATTTTTCTTTATAGCTTTCAGTAATATCATCGGCCTGTTGCCTGGAGTCGGCGAAGCTTTGACGTATGAAGGCCAGCCTGTTTTTCGGGCATTTACGGCAGATTTGAACGGAACCTTGGCAGCGGCTGTGGTGTCCATGGCTATGATTCAATACTTTGCAATCAAAGAATCTGGTTTTATAAAGCACTTGCGTCATTACTTTGCCGGCAAACTGTGGAATCCACTGACATACGTGGTGGGGTTTTATGAAGTATTGAATGAGCTTATCCGTGTCTTTAGCCTTGCACTTCGATTGTTCTTAAACGTCGCGATTGGCGAAATTATCATTGCGGTGTTTTCGTACCTCGGCAAGTTCGCTGCCCCGCTGACGGCGTTTCCGTTTTTGTTCCTAGAGCTTGGTGTCGCCTTGCTACAGGCCTATATATTTGTCATGCTGTCCGTCACCTATCTTTCATTGGCCATATCACATGGGCATGACGAAGATGAAGCGTTGGAATCAACAGCTGAACAGATGAAGGCAAATGCGGTATGAAGCAAGAAATAAGTAATAATAAGGAGATAGTATGTTTCATGTATTAGCAGAATTAACCGGCAACGTCGAAATCGTTGGTAAAGGTATTATGCTAGGAGCCGGAATGATCGGTCCTGGTATCGGTGTCGGTCTGATTGGTAACGCGTTCATGAACGCAGTCGGCCGTAACCCTGAAGCCGCTAAGTTCCTGGGTCAAATCTTAGTCTTCGTGGCTATCGTTGAACTTATGGCGCTACTAGTGTTCGCATCCCTATTCATTATTTAAACCACGAAGGATTTGAGACACATGATTCCAACTGTTTTTGCAGCTGAAGAAGCCACCGGTATCGGTGCTTTGGGTATCAGCCCAGGTGCATTCGTGATTCAGCTCATCACCTTTGTTTTGGTGTTTTTGTTGATGAAAAAGTTTGCTTTTCAGCCTATTGTTAATTTGCTCCAGGAACGTCATAAAACCATTGATGACGGCGTTCGCATGGGGCTTCGTATGGAAAAAGAAAAAGAAAAACTGGACGAACAAGTCGCCAAGGCGATGCGCGATGCACGACACGAAGCCGACCAAATTATTGCTGCGGCGCACAAAGATGCCCGCCAGGTTGTTCGTGACGCCGAAAAAGCGGCCGTCGTAAAAGCAGACCGCATATTAGAAGATGCAGAAGTGCGTATTCATGAAGAGTCAGCCCATGCTAGGCGTAATCTGGAGAGCGAACTTGTCGGATTAGTGTCTGAAGCGACAGAAACAATCATTGGCGAAAAGGTCGACAAAGTTGCTGACGCTGAATTAGTAAAACGTGCCATGAAGGGTCAAAAATAATTCATGAAATTCGTACGGTCTGAACTGGCTGCCGTTATCGGCGAAAAAACCTTACATATAACTGATTTTCGCGCGCTCGCGCGTGAGGTTGCTGCATATCTTATAGAACAAAATAGCGCCAGCGAGCTGGAATCACTGATGCGTGACGTTTTGGTGTATCGCCAAGACCACGGGATTGTCGAAGCAGAAGTTACCAGTGCTCATGAACTAGGTGATGAAACCTTAAAGCAGGTTAAAAACTTGCTCGAGACGCATTATCCAAACGCCAAGCATGTCGTCGTACATGATAGTCAAGACGTAGCAGTTATCGGGGGCTTAAAAGTGCAAATGGCACGTGAGCAGCTAGATATGTCCGTACGGGCTAAGCTAGATAAGTTTAGACGTTTAACCACCGAAGGAATTTTATAATGAGTATGAACTCATCTCACAACCCCGATTCAGCTTCAAGCGCAGGCTACAGCCCAAAGCTGATATACCGCTCGGCAGCGTATTCATTGATACACTTTCTTCGCCTGATATCAGCTTTGGGCTCGTACCATGCACTTTCACTTAACGAATCGGAGTTATAAAATGAGTTCAGGTATAAGTATTAAAGAATTAGCTGATGATATCCGCAGCGCCATCGCGGAACTAAAGCACAAACCAGAAATCGAGAGCGTCGGTATCGTAACCCGCGTCGGCGACGGTATCGCCTGGATTTACGGCCTAAGCCGAGCTGGCTATAACGAAATGATCGATATTCAGGGCGAAAATGGCAAGACTATTACTGCTTTTGCCTTCAACCTTGGGCACGACGAAATTGGTGCTGTGCTACTAGGTGTCGATACAGATATTAAAGCTGGCGCGACCGCCAAACTGTCTGGCCGTGTTCTAGAAGTTCCGGTTGGTCCTGAACTGATTGGCAGAGTTGTGAACCCACTTGGACAACCTATGGACGGCAAAGGTCCAATCAAGACAGCACTCACAAGCCGCGTCGAACGTAACGCACCAGGAGTCCTAGACCGCAAAAGTGTTCATGAGCCTATGATGACCGGCATCAGTGCTATTGACGCTATGGTGCCAATTGGACGTGGTCAGCGTGAGTTACTTATTGGTGACCGCCAGACTGGTAAAACAGCAATTGCAGTCGACACTATGATAAACCAACACCGCCAAGGTACAGGTGTTATCAACGTCTACGTTGCCATTGGTCAGAAGCTTAGTAAAGTTGCCGCATTAGTAGAGCGACTAAAGCGTGAAGGTGTCATGGACCAGACCATTGTGGTTGCAACCAGCGCTGCCGACCCTGCCAGCCTGCAATATCTTGCGCCATATGCCGGTGCAGCCATGGGCGAATATTTCCGTGACAATAAACAACATGCCCTGATTATTTTTGACGACCTTACTAAACATGCTGCAGCGTATCGTCAGATGTCGTTATTGCTCCGCCGCCCACCAGGCCGCGAAGCCTACCCCGGTGATGTATTCTACTTGCACTCTCGTTTGCTGGAGCGCGCCGCTAAATTAAACGATGAACTCGGTGCCGGTTCGCTGACCGCCCTGCCAATCATCGAAACTCAGTCTGGGGACATCAGCGCCTACATTCCGACCAATGTTATTTCTATTACTGATGGTCAGATTTTCCTCGAAACTAACCTGTTTTACCAGGGTATTCGCCCGGCTATTTCTGTTGGTTTGTCTGTTTCGCGTGTTGGTGGCAATGCTCAGACTAAAGCCATCAAAAAAGTTGGCGGTGGTCTGAAGCTCAGCCTTGCTCAATTCCGCGAACTCGCTTCTTTTAGCCAGTTTAGTACCGATTTGGATGCCGAAACCCGTCAGCGTATTGAGCGCGGTCAACGCTTAACTGAACTCTTAAAACAACCGCAGTTCCACCCATTAGCTATCTGGGAAATGTACGCCGTACTGTATTCAGCTACAAACGGTGCTTTCGATAAGGTGCCAATAGAAAAGTTAAAACTCGTCGAAGCCAACTTGCTGCGCGATTTAAAAAGCAAGCACGCGAAATTAATTGAACAAATTAACACCGGTGCCGAGCCAGACGATAAAGACAAAGACATTCTATTAAAGTTAGCAAATGAAATCGCCAAAGCCTACGAACCAGTAAAGGCAGAAAGTAAGTAGCATTTTAAATGGCTAATACTATTACACTCAAACGCCGGATAGGGTCTGTCAAAAACATCAGGCAGATTACTAAGGCTATGGAGCTGGTTAGTGCTAGTAAGATGCGCCGAGCACAGGAACATGCCGCAGACGGACGAATCTACCGTGAATATGCCCATTCGTTGCTAACGCGCCTCAGTGGGATTACAGAAGTTGAAGAGCATCCATTGTACGTCAAACGCGCTATTAAGACGCGCATGTACATAGTTATGACCAGTAACAGTGGTTTAGCCGGCGCATATAATTCAAATATCCTTCGCATGCTGACCCGTTTGATAATTGCTGACGAAAAAGCCGGTATAAAAAGCCAGATTATCGCCATCGGTAAAAAAGGTGCCCAATTTACCCGCAATATTAAATCTGTTGATTTAATTGCAGCCTACACGGAAGTCGGCGACCATCCTGATGCAAACGACATTCGTCCGATACTGAACACCGCAGCAGAGCTTTACCGGGATAAAACTGTTGATGATGTACAGTTGCTATATACGCAGTTCAAATCCAATTTGGTTCAAGAAGCCACTCAACTTTCACTGTTGCCTGCTCGATTTGATGCAACTGACGAATCAGAATCCGAGCCGCTATCGAACAGTACGTTTGAGCCATCAGTTGAAGCAGTTTTAGATGGCATAACAGAGCGGTTGCTCGAGGTGCAAGTATATCAGGCAATGCTCGAGAGCGTTGCTTCAGAGCATTCTATGCGCATGTTGGCCATGAAAAACGCCACCGATAACGCTTCAGATTTAATTGAAGATTTAACTTTAGAGTTCAATACAGCCCGCCAGGCAGCCATTACCCAGGAATTAGCAGAAATAACCGGTGGAGCGGAGGCGATACAGCAATGAGCGAATCAGAAGCTTACTTTCCTTATGAATCGATTGCAGCCGCTGAAGTTCAAGAGGATCCGGCTATTCCTAGTTTTGTTCGTTCGATATTTCCAAGTGCTTCAGAGGCTGCAGTTGATAAATTCGCAGATTTTATTAAGGGCAAAGTCCATGATGGCATACAGATCGGATTGGGGCTCTCAAGTTATGACCCTATGATGGCAGCCGATGCCTTTTGCCTTGGAGCTGACGAGGCCCGCGAGATATTGATACATGAGTTAAACACGCTAAGAGGAGATGAATAAAATGGTAACAAAAGCAGCAGAGAAAACTAAGAGCAATCAGAAAAGTGGAAAAATCAGTCAAATTGTGGGAGTGGTGATTGATATCGACTTCCCAATCGGGTCCTTACCGGCAATATACAACGCAGTAGAAGTAAAGTCAGAAGATCGCACACTAGTGCTCGAAGTCGCTCAGCATTTGAGTGAATCATCTGTACGTGCAGTTTCACTTGGTGCTACAGACGGCTTGCAGCGCGGAGCCGAAGTAACAGATACCGGTGCGCCGATTAGTGTACCTGTGGGCGACGATACGTTGGGTCGTATGTTCAATGTGGTGGGCGAACCTATTGATGGCAAAGAAAATAAATTCAAAACCCGTGCAGCGATCCACCGTTTGCCACCTGCCCTGACCGAACAATCCGGTAGCGTCGAAATCCTGGAAACTGGCATCAAAGTCATTGACTTGATTGCTCCAATTACCAAAGGTGGTAAGGTTGGTTTATTTGGTGGTGCCGGAGTCGGTAAGACTGTGCTTATTCAGGAGCTTATCAATAACATTGCGAAATTCCATAGTGGATATTCTGTGTTTGCTGGAGTCGGGGAACGTACGCGTGAAGGTAACGATCTTTACCACGAGATGGCTGAATCGGGCGTTTTAGACAAAACGGCGCTTGTGTTCGGTCAGATGAATGAGCCGCCAGGCGCGCGTTTGCGTGTCGGACTTTCTGGGCTCACCATGGCAGAAGGTTTTCGCGACAAAGGGTCCGATGTACTATTGTTTATCGATAATATCTTTCGATTCACCCAAGCTGGTGCCGAAGTTTCGGCCCTGCTAGGTCGTTTGCCGTCAGCAGTAGGCTATCAACCCAACTTGGCGCAGGAAATGGGCCAGCTGCAAGAACGTATTACCAGTACCCGTAAAGGCTCAATTACATCCGTACAGGCTGTCTATGTGCCTGCAGATGACTTTACTGACCCTGCACCAGCTACGACTTTTGCTCACCTTGACTCGACTATTGCGCTTAACCGTTCATTAACTGAGCTTGGTTTGTATCCAGCTGTTGACCCCCTCGATTCAAATTCGACTATTCTTGACCCTGAAATTGTTGGCGAAGAACATTATACCGTGGCCCGTGAAGTTCAGCGTGTCTTGCAGCGCTATAAAGATTTACAGGACATCATTGCCGTTCTCGGTATGGAAGAATTGTCGGATGACGATAAACAATCTGTATCTCGTGCTAGGCGCATCCAGCGCTTCCTAACGCAGCCATTCTTCGTGGCCGAGGCTTTCGTAGGTATGCCCGGTAAGTACGTGTCGCTCGCTGAAACTATCGCTGGCTTCCAAGAAATTCTTGCCGGCAAACACGACGACAAGTCTGAAAACGCGTTTTATATGAAGGGTAATATCGACGAAGTTAAGGAAGAAAAGAAGTAAGAATGGTTGAAACTTCTAAGCGTTTAGCCGTAAATGAGTCCTTGCTTAATCGCCTCTTTGATACCCCTGACGAATTAGATAGACAGTCTGAAGCACAGCGCCTAAAAATTCAGCATGAGCGAACAGAACTGATAGTTCAAATGAATCTTCCGATGTATCATGTAGAAATTGTTCCTGTTATAGAAGACCTATGGGAAGAGAGCGATCTATGATTCGTTTTCAATTAGTTTCTTTGAGTGGAATGAAGTTTGACGAAGAAGTTTACGAAGTAATTTTGCCTACACTTGATGGCAAAATAGGTGTTTTGGATCATCACATGCCTTTGGTAAGTGTTGCTAGCCGAGGCATGATTGCGGTGCGTCATAAGTCTAGTGACCCGGATGATTTTCGAGATTATTTCGCTGTAAGTGGTGGCGTGATTGAAGTGGCAGATAATACACTCACTGTATTGGTGGACGAAGCAGATCACGCCGATGAAGTAGATGCCGCAGAAGCTCAAAAGGCTTACGATAGAGCTCAAAACATGATAAAAGAAGCCAAAGATCAAGTCAGCCTAGAGCACGCCCAAACATTAGTCGACCGCCAAGCAGTCAGAATACAAGTAGCCGGGCTAAAACGCCGCCGCCGCTCCTAGTCTTTATACCAGTCTAATCATTCACAGCAAAGCTGTATATGAGTAGGCCACTCGGCACTCAGCATATTTTTTGCTTGCGCTTCCTTTAGAGCAGTATTATTCATACAGTTCAGTCTGGTTCTCGTCAAAAAATGTACTGCGCACTCAAGTACGAAAACTAGGATGAAGTTACACGGACTTAGTGAAAAGTTCTTCTAGCTCTTCGGTTTTAACTGCTTCATCTAACAATGCCAGCATGCCAAGTAAGCTCGATGTTACTTTTTCGCGCATTATTGGATCTTCGGGTGCTGCTTCAAAACTACTTGCAGCGATAAAGTGCTTGAGGTTTGGTCGTTTTTGAAGCGCATCCCAATTAACCAAGCTGAATCTAAAAAATATATCATGCTCTCGCTGTTGGTCGAGCACTGCATCTACTAATTCTTCGGGAATATCATGACGAAGTAATGTATATCCTAGTTCGTTGGGGTTACCAGACGATACCTCTGCCATGATACTTTCCTTCCCGGATGTTAATACTGATTTAAGAATAGTCTAATACTATAAGTTGTGAAGTGATTATTCTCACACGTCCTACGTATAAGTGCTTGTATCAAGGTCTTAAGACGTGTAAGATTGATAACTGTTTGTAAAAAATGTAAACGAGATTAATATGAGCGAATTTATGAGTAACACAATTGATTCTGACCCGATGGAAGTAATCACTAAAGTGTATGAAAGTCCTATCAAGGCTACGGGCGAAGTTACGATGTCTTCAGAGAACCTGGAGGTTCAGGCCGCATATTTACGTGGCAGCATGGTCGAGATTGATTACGATACTGTTCGGGGCACTTGTGGTGACGAACGATACAGAGTCGGACTGCGTACTGGTGAGGAAATTGTAGAAGCACGTCCATCGGTCTTCGGCGGTCATAATATTTATGGACTGTATGTTTCAGAACTGGCTAGCATGTTCGCAGGAAGTGAAGCTAGCCCAAACGAAAGCTTGGATCAAGTTACTAGAGATTTGAATCGTAACAAAGTCGCTTCCGGTGGACATGAACACTGTGCAGCTGCAGCGGGCTTCGGTGTAGTGCTTGCAAATATCGTAGAAAACGCTGATTTAGTACGTGCCTACACGCAAGCGAATAAATCAGACTATGACGCCGACCTTACGAATGAAGTCTTAGAAAATGCTGCTCGGATCGTCACTTCTAAAAAGTATGAAGGTTGGGACGGAGAATCGGCTTTGATTGAAGTACTCGGAGACGAAGCTGGTGAGGCCATAGAGCGATTAGCTGATGTTCCACACACTGGGCGCACACTTGCTCGCAACAAACGTTCTGGGGTTACGATCGACCAAACCCAAGTCCATCAAAATTCAGACGGCGAAGACAGTTTTGAGTGGGATGATCCATATGCTGATAGAATTGAAAACGCTGCAGCAGCCGGCCCCGATGCCGCACGAATAAAGCGTGTCATGGAACACGCCCGAGAAGCAGTTTTGGTTGGAGTGGCGCTTGCCGTTCCGAACCCTGAACTGCATCAAATAGACGTTCAGTAATGTATGTTTGAACCAATTAGCTCTTTATTAAGTCGCTAATAAAAGCGCGCATACCGACTGGAGTTGTGGCGTAGCCTGATACATCGGGTAAGGCTAAGGCCTGTATTTTGTGCCACACGGCGGCGATTAATCGTTTGAAATCTGCATATTCTTGGTCATCGTATTTTAGAACTAACGGCGGAGCTGATTTACCATTCGATAACGGTTCAATGAACTCAAGTGCAGCGCTCTCGACCTTGTAATTCCGGTAGGTATGAGATTTTTCGATTAACAAGATGTAAAAATACAGCTGTTGCTTATAACTCAGGTATTTTGTTTGGCTACTCCACTTAGTGCTCGGCGAACCGCTTTTAAAATCAATAATACGAACTGTTTTATTAACTTTGTCTATTTCTAAGCGATCAATTTTGCCAGTCAAGATTGCCCCATCCAAAGTTACGCCTTCTTTGCGGAAATCGACTTCTGCCAAGGCGTTGGTTTTGAGGCGCTCGCCATTAGCCGCAAGATAGCATTTCAGGGCATGGCTACCGCGGTCAGAGTATGAGGTTTTATCGGCGCGGCTTAAAAAACTCCGTTCAATTTTGTTAGTAAAATGCTCGGTCGTTGCAAGAATACTCGGATAGTTACCAATCGTTCCCTGTTTTTGGAACCATTCCAAGCTTTTATGAAGCGCATCACCATAAATACTATCGGCGCTAGCAGCTTCTGGGAAACGTAAAAGCGTATTTAACAAAAATGCTTGGGGCCCGGCATATTCTATATTGGTAAACGTATTCAGGTGTGTCGGACTCATAACGTAGCGGGCTAATCGGTCTTTTAGCAGACTCCGTAAATTTGGGCTCATCACCAGGTGGCGTGAGTGCCACAAGGTGTCTACGTCTTGCCTGGCTTGTTCAGGAGCACGAGTGGTCATAAATACCTGGTTCACATTCTCGGGCAGAATTTGGCTTATTCGGCCGTTTCCGCCTTCGCTTTCCAGATAATACTTAGCTGGTAATGTCTTCTTTCCATTTTCCTTTTGAGCATAGCTGGTGGTATACAAGCCGTACCTAGCTCTGGTTATCGCAACGAAAAGTAACCGTCGTTTCGTATCTTCACTGCTAGCATCGTGTCGGATATGTTTAAGATTGGCTGGCAATGATATTTTGTTGCCAGCAAAAGTAGCCGTACTGCCCCACACGTCGTCATGCATACATGGCAAAAATACATACTGGTACTCGAGTCCTTTGGCTTTATAAACTGTTTGTAATTGTACTGCAGATTCGCTCTGGGCTATCGGATGGGTGTTAAGCAACGGCTGCTCAGCCTCCTGATACGTCTCATAAATACCTAGTAGGCTGTCGATGGTCAGCTGTGAGTCAGTTTGAGACTGCTGATCACGCAAATGGGACCGAATGACACTTAAGTGGGATATTGCTTCATAAAACTGAAGCGGCGAGGCATTTTGGGCTGCCTCAGAAAAATAATACGATTTCATGGGCGAGGTGTATGTTGTGCCGTCATCTAGCTGCAATGACTTAGCCCCAGTTATGTAATCCAATATAATTTCAAGAGATGTCGTATCTGACAAACTGCCAACGCGTAACAAAAATTCTGTAGCCTGCATGGTACTAGGCTTTTTCAGGGCTAATTGTGCCCATGGCGTGTATGTTTCAAACTTTTTAGCATAAAAATCCCAGTTTAGGTCCCATATATCACTAGTTGGTATGCCCCAAAAGTCTAACGACAATACTTTAGGCAAAAATGCGTCCATAGCCGTCATTTTTTGACTGCCAGCGGCTCTCAAAAACTCAGTTTGTAATAAGACGGATTGAATGACCGGCGTATCAAATATATTTTCGCGTTTTTCATACGCAACTGGCACGCCATGAGAGTTTAAAAATGGAACTAACGCTTCTAAAATCACATGCTTTGGCGCCAGTACAGCAATCTCTTCGGCTGGCACACCGTCTTTAATAAGTTCTGCTATCTGCTCGCCTATCCAGCCGTACTCGCTGGCTTGAGAAGCGAATTCATGCCGGGCAATCGTGGCGTTCTTGGGCAAATTGTCGGCCGCCGATTCGATGTCTTTACTGATGTTTTCTAGATTGTGATGTAAACGTGATTCGATTTGCTGGGCAATATTATGTGCCACGTGCAGAATATCGTGATGCGACCGATAATTTTTAACTAAGTTAATGACGACAACTTGTTTAAAACTAGTAGTAAATGCCACCATGTTGCCGATGTCAGCGCCCTGAAATGCAAAAATACCTTGGTCATCATCACCTACCGCCATAATGTTTGGGCGGCCTTCTTGTAAGGGGTGATCTGCTAACAATTTGACCAGCTCAAACTGGGCGGCATTAGTATCCTGAAACTCATCTAGTAAGATATACTGATATTTTTCCTGCAAGTTGTATTTAAGTTCGGGCTTCCGTTTTAACGCCGCGATAGTACTGATTATCATATCGTTAAAATCATACTGTCCGGCTTTGCCTACGACACGCTGGTATTGCTCATATATATTGGCCAGCGACAGTAACTTGCCGGCACTCTCTGGATTAGTAAATGTCCACTGATCGTTTTCGTCTTTTACGAGCCACTGGTTTTTCCATGCCGTTAACGGTTTAGTGCTGTTTTCTTCTTCGGCGCGGCCCAAAGCTTCCTGTAGAGTCTTGGACGCATCAAGTGTCAGACTTGAAGTGTTTTCTGTAAGTGTGTTAGCAATAGAACTGAATAACTCAAGCGCTAGAGCTGTTTTGCCTGGAATGCGTCCGTGAACAGCCATTAGTTCATTAATTTTAGGTGATAATTCTTGTACTGCATTTGAATTCTCGCCCGCAATTTCGCGTAGTTCATCTGCCGATAAATTTGCTTGCTTGAAATCAGCAATCGCGCCCACGACACTTTTTACGTAGTAGCGCGCACTGCGAAGTGGATCAGTAAACGGCAGCGCTTCAATAATATCTTTAACCACTTCAAGTTGTCGCAGCTCATCGATTGGTCGTTCTAAGCGCGCGTCTTGGCCGGTTTCTAAGTCGATTGTTTCAAAAAATTCAGGATATGTCTTGATGATATCACTAGCAAAACCGTGGTAGGTATTGATGTGAACGTCGTAGGCTAGTTCGCCGATCATGGAATTGAGCCGCTCGCGCATATTTAAGGACGCAGCTTCGGTAAAAGTCAGACATAGAATACTCTGCGCTAATGTATCTGTTTTTTTCAAGATGTTTGCAACTCGTGCACTCAGTAGTTGTGTTTTGCCGGTGCCCGGCCCAGCCAGCACCAGCAACGGACCATCAGTGGTGTCTACTGCTAGTTTCTGCTGGTCATTAAGTATTCCGTAAATCTCATCAAACTTATACATTAGTTTAGTATATATCGTATATAACGATTCTTGGGGATATACTGGCGTGTTTTTGTTGGTTTGTGAGGTACAATATACTGACATGGGGGAATTATTTGAGCAAATTTAAAGAATTTTATGACCAGTATCCAGTGC
>JACDFO010000025.1 GCA_013815785.1 Candidatus Saccharimonadota bacterium
CATGCGCTTTGCTTTCGAGCAACTGCAGCATTTTAATATTACCGGCAACACTAGCTTCCATATCATGCTTAATAAATCGGATGAAGTCGTAGGCAAGCTAGACTTTGCAAAACCTGACAGTACTGACGAACGGAACAACGACAGAGTTTTGGCTTTGGGAGCCACCAAAATTCGTGAAGGTAAAACATCAGTCATGTTTGATAATTATAATGACGAGCCAGACACAAAGATATATGGCATGAGAGACCCAGAAACAGGGGAATTACTTAGTAATACATTTATGTTGGTCAAGTCAGGCACGTTCACGGACAAGGATGGTACAGCATCAAACTTCAGTAATATGGCTTTCGCCGATGTCGTAATGATTCCTGATTCGTTGCTTGCAGAAGCTTCAAAAACTACATCGCTAACATCAGAAACGCCGTGAAACTTCGTTGAGCTAAATGACTGTTACTTCGGTACGAGGGACTGTTTTGCCGCTGAATAGGCGAACGCGGCGTTGTTTGAAACCCACGATACCGTCTTTTTCTGCGTGGATGGTGTAGTTACGGCTCATAAAAGTACCAGTACCGGCGCGTTTACTGGCACCGACTTGGCGAATAATAACTTGTCCGGTCTTGACCTTTTCTCCACCAAATTTCTTGACGCCGAGCCGTTGGCCGGGACTATCATGAACGTTCTTACTACTTCCACCAGCTTTAACTTTAGACATATTACTTCCTTATTAGTGTGACCAGTTCACGGGCGACTATTTGGTTTTCTCTGTGATAGACCAGTTCGTCATTTCTTGCGTGAACAAAACTTGTACGAGTATACCCTAATTCCTCGAGAGAATCAAGTGTTTTCAGATGCTTAAAACCCTGGCTGGTCTTCCAGGCTGGCACGGCGATCGTGAGTCGTAAACCTGATTTTGCCTGAGTGGCCAAGTTTTTTAGGAATTTTTTATGAATCAGATCGACATCACGCATGACCTCATCTAATATTTCCGGGCGTGGCAGGGCAGAGAACGGTCTGCCCAAATAGGTTTCGCCGGCAACCGTATCAAAATTTCGCCACTGATGCTTAGTCGCATCGCCGGTTTCAAGGTCATAAGTTTCAAGTTTCAAGCTATAGCGAGAAGCAAGCCAGTCCAGGTTGGTTTGAGAATACTCAATCATCCGGGTTTCTAAATCAGTACCATAAGCGCTATATCCCATTAAAAGTGACTCTTGGAGAACGACGCCAGTTCCACAAAACGGATCGAGTATCGTTGCGTTTGGAGGAGGGCAAGCTAGGTTAATGATAATTTGCGCCAGTTTGGGTGGCAACATGCCAACTCGAGCATCTCGTTTGGGGCGTGCCTGATCGCGCCGTGCATAGGCCTCGATGTCCTGGATTTGGACGGTTTGGGCCAGAATGGTTCGGCTCTCGTCGCGGATAAGCAACAATTCCCAACCAGTCGGTCCCACCAGCTGGTTATGTACTACCTGAGCAGTATTTAGCTCCAGCTCTTTATTTGGAATGATTCTGACTGAGCGGCCAGTTGCTTTAATGATTTTTTTTAAAGAAAGTGCAGAAGCGTTGAGTTTTTGAGTGGTCAGCTGAAATCCGTACACACTGATACCGAGTTTCAACTTGCCTTCGGGTACGAACTGTAAGTGTTTTGGAATCGTATCGGCTAAATATTTTTCTATAGCACCCCAATCTGTCATTTCTAGCACTGCTAGCATTTTTGCAAGCTTAACAGTGCCCCCAAGGCGGCTGAAAGGTATTTCGCTAGGCTCTTTATCGATTATAGCCGCGACTTTGCCTATAGGGTGGAGTAATTCGGTACCGAGTAAGCTTTCAAGCTCGGCCAAACCGAGCCCGGATTGTCGTCCAAGGATAGCAATAGACTTAGTCATACGCTCATAAGTATAACGTGGGAAGGCTTTATGCGATATAATCTGTTCATATGTCTTCTGAAAGTTCATTTTTGCGTCGCAACTGGCGCATGATTCTTACGCTGATTACTGTTGCTGCTCTCGGCGGGTTTATTTACGCGCTCAGAAATCAGATCTTAAACACTATCCGTAGTCTTGATGATGTGAATTACCTAATTCTTTTATTTATGATTCCGCTCCAGGCCAGTCATTATCATTTCGTGGCGCTGTTTTATCGTCGATTATTTAGAATCTTGGGCGAGCGGGTGAACTATAAGTTTTTATATAGAACAGCGCTGGAGTTAAACTTTGTAAACTTAGTTTTTCCGAGTGGCGGGGTGTCGGGGTTTTCCTACTTTAGTATTCGGATGCGTACAAAAGGCGTAACTGCAGGCCGGTCTACGTTAGTTCAGACAATGCGGTTCGTGTTGCTGTTCGTAGCCTTTCAGATTCTTTTATTTTTTGGTGTTATACTTCTCGCGCTTGATGGCAAGGCAAGTAATTTTATGATTCTGATAGCCGGTTCATTAGGTACGTTATTACTGGTATTCACGGTTGGGCTCGGGTTTATCGTTGGTAGCAAACAACGCATTGATAGTTTTTTTACAGTCGTAACTAAAGCCTTGAATAAAATCATTCAGCTCGTCAGACCAAAGCATCCGGAGACAATTAATGTATCGCGAGCTAAGCTGGCGTTTCAGGAATACCATGGTAATTACGCGACGCTACGTAAGGACTACAAACGCTTGGGCAGGCCGCTAGTCTATGCGCTGCTTATCAATTTAGCTGAAATTGGCACCATCTATGCGGTATTCGTGGCTTTTGGTGAGTGGATCAATCCCGGAGCGATCATTATTGCCTATGCGGTCGCTAATTTTGCCGGACTCATCTCGGTACTGCCAGGGGGGATTGGCATATACGAGGCATTGATGGCTGGTGTGTTGGCTGCGGGCGGAGTGCCAGCAGCTCTTAGTCTTCCGGTAATCGTGGCTTACCGTGTAATTAATATTGGCGTTCAGCTGCCAGCTGGTGCTTATTTTTATAACCGCGCACTCCATGAACGAGAAAAGTAATGGACGATGTAGTTTTATCAGTTTCTGATTTTGTCGGGTTGCTTAATCAAACGCTGGAATATGCGTATCCGAACGTAGTAGTGCAGGGCGAACTGGCTAATTTACGGGTTAACAAAGGTAAATGGGTTTATTTTGATCTGAAAGACGAATATTCCAGTGCTAAATTTTTTGGAACAGTTTATCAACTGCCTGGGCCGCTAGAAAATGGCATGATGTTGCAAGTACGTGGCAACCCGCGGTTGCACCCACAATACGGCTTTAGTATTACAGTTCAGACTATGCAGCCAATCGGCGAAGGCTCGATTAAGAAAGCGGCAGCACTACTTGAATCCAAGCTGGTTGCCGAAGGCTTGTTTGACCTTGAGCGGAAAAGACCATTGCCGTATCCTCCTGTCAAAATCGGTCTCGTTGCTTCAAGCGAATCAGCGGCTTACCATGACTTTATAAAAATACTGAACGAGCGATGGAGTGGGGTTGAAGTACTCCTGGCGGATGTGCAAGTTCAGGGCGAGACGGCAATCAGCCAAATCGTGCATGCCTTAGAATATCTGAACACACACGAGGAAGTCGAAGTGATTGTAGTAACCCGCGGTGGCGGTAGTGCCGAAGACCTCGGAGCATTCAGTACCGAGCAAGTCACGCGCGCAGTCGCGGGCAGTCGAACGCCTACAATTGTAGCAATCGGTCACGAAATTGATATCAGTCTGGCTGAACTGGCAGCCGACCAGCGTGCCAGCACACCATCTAATGCCGCAGAACTATTGGTTCCTGATAAGCGTAGTGAGCTCGAGAGGTTAGGGACCATAAGTAATTCGATTCAGGACTATGCGCGACAAATTATCAAAAATCAAAAATCAAAAATCAAAGATTTGCGGGTGCGATTTGATGAGCGAATTTTGCGAACTGTAGAGGCTCAAATCCAAGATTTACTACTTAAAAGGCAAATTTTGGAGGCATTCAACCCCGTCGCAACCCTGAAGCGTGGGTACGCCATTATACGGCTTCAAGGTAAGACTATTCGTTCGATCCAAGATATAAAAGGCGGCGACAAATTAATGATGCAGGTTTCGGATGGTACTATTAATGCGAAAGTGAGTGATTAATATGGTAGTAAAAAAGACAGATTACAAATCGTTAAATGCCGAGCTTGATGATGTTTTGGCTAAACTTCAGTCAGACGATTTGGACGTTGACGTAGCCGTTGGGTTGTATGAACGCGGAGTAGCGATTACAAAAGAACTCGAGACATATCTTAAAGCCGCTGAAAATAAAGTCAGTAAGATACAAGCCGATTTCTCAGGTAAATAATGACTTTGTTACTTATTCTAATCGTTAACGTCGTGCTTATGTTTGGTTTGGTAGTATTTTTTGGGGCACCGTACTTACCAACATTTAATAAACAGACCGAAACGGCGCTTGATTTGCTTGCCCTAGCGCCCGGCCACACACTGCTAGAGCTTGGTTCAGGTGACGGCAAAGTATTAGTTGCTTCCGCAAAGCGGGGAATCAAAAGCGTGGGGTACGAACTTAACCCGATTCTGTTTATCTATTCTTGGCTGCGAACAAGAAAATATAGTGGATTAGTAAAGGTTGTGTGGGGAAATTATTGGCACAAGGAATGGCCGGTAACAGATGGAATTTATGTATTTTTACTTGATAAATATATGAAAAAGTTGGATAAGACTATTGTTCAAAAGTATCCTAGCAAAAGTATCAAACTGGTTAGTTTTGCTTTCAAAATCCCGGGCAAAAAGTCTGTCAAAACCAAGCAAGGCTTGCACCTTTATATATATGGCAATTGATAAATGAACCTAACTCCGTTACCATAACCGTTATGAATCCCAACAATCAACAGGTTCCAAATGGTTTGCCGCCTACAGGTGTACAGCCTGGGCAAGAGCCGTTTCAACAACCCCAGGCAGCATCACAAATGAAAAAGCATTTCAACGTGCTCATCATTCCTTTGGTACTATTCGTTTTGTTCTTCTTTGGTGCGCTAGGCTTCGGAGTTTGGGCCTTTGGTGAACGAAATACGTTCAAGAACGAAACAGACAAAATAGTAGCCAAAGAGGTAGTTCTGACAGAACAAAGAGTAAAATCAGAAAAAGATAAAGAATTTGTTGAGTCAGAGAAGCGTCCTACGAAAAGGTATACCGGTCCAGCCTTATACGGAAGTGTTGAGCTTGAATACCCAAAAACATGGTCGGCATTTATTACTGAGGGCGAAAGTAGCACGCCAATTGACGGTTATTTGCATCCCGACTTCGTGCCCGGCACTAGATCTGGCACCTCATTTGCGCTTAGAGTAGAAGTAGTTCAGAGAAGCTACGATTCAGAGTTGAAGCAGTACGAGAGCAAAGTAAAATCTGGTAAGCTCGCAATAACACCATTCCGTGCCGAGCAAGTTCCGGGGGTGCTAGGGGCACGTGTCGAGGGCGAAATCAATACAGGGCAGAAGGATATTATGGTGTTATTTCCATTACGGGATAAGACGCTGAAAATTTCTACCGAGTCCGAGACATTTTATGGTGATTTTAATTCAATCATTCTTAAAACACTCAAATTTGTTCCATAATTAATATATAGGACTCTCGCACTTTACAATGATTTCCAGCGTACTCAAGGGTGAGCGAAAACTTTTATATTTCTGGAAGGGTAGCCATAGCTACACTGAGAGAAAGATATAAGTTTGCAGCCAGCCTGATGTGCGGTGGGAACAATGGATGGTGTGAAAGTCCTATAGAGCGTAACAGCGGCCATTCTGCTGCTGTTTGTTGAACTCGACTTCCGCAAAACCTCGCTATTCCCAGACTCTTTCAGAGGAGATGAGTAGGTGATTTTATCTGATTGAGGAGTAGCCGTAGCTACGCCGAGAGCAGAAAAATTGCTTAATCGCTCATCTGATGAATCTGGGGATGCAGGGATTTTGTGTAAGTCGAGTTAAGACTTCCGGTGTATACTTAGTGGTAAATGGAAGGTAACTATTTGGGCACGCTCATGCAATCGAATCCCGACTACAGATTACTTTTGGCGCTTGCTGAGGAGTTAAAGTTGCCGCTTTTACAAATAGCTCGCACAAGCGAATTTTCGGGTAGTGAAGCGGTGCAGCGTACGGCAGAAATGGCGCTTAAATTAGTGGACGGCTATGTGCTAGGCTTGCAGTCTACTGATCAAGTAAGCCTACGTCTTGAACCGGTTACGCTAGCATCTATTCTGTACGATACGGCGGAAGCACTGGCGCCGATTGCGAAACAGCAGGGATACGAACTAAGAGTTGATATCGGTGGTAAATTCGGTCCGGTCATGGGTGACCGGCATACGTTGCAAACCGCTTTTACGGTTTTGGGCTATGAGCTTATGACCGTACCCGCAGAAGACACAGCTTCGGTATTGACGCTAGCGACACACCGCGGAAAGCCGGGTATAGTTGCTGGTATTTTTACTAATAATACGTTACTTACAAAAGATTCGCTTCGACGTGCTCGTGCACTTGTTGGTACCGCTCGCCAAACTATGCCCACGGGCTCGGCGTCAAATGGTGTCGGAATATTTATCGCAGATAATTTGTTAAAAAATCTCTCGACTTCATTGAACTTAGCACGTCATCATAAACAGACCGGTCTGGCTACTAGCTTGTTACCGAGCCGTCAGTTACAACTGGTGTAAGACTTTATGCATGTCCTTGTCATAGATTCTGACAAAGCTTTACGAAACTTCTATGTAAGTACGATTGAGGTAGCGGGATATACCGCTGTTGGTGCTGCGAGTGCACAAAGTGCTATTGGTTCCTGTGAAGACCATTGTCCAGACGTTGTAGTGTTAGAACTTCAGCTACACGGTCATAGTGGTGTAGAGTTTTTGCACGAACTTCGTTCGTATCCAGAGTGGCAGAACATACCTGTCATTCTGCATACGGTCGTTCCGTCAAAAGATTTGCACGGATTTGAGCAAGCACTGAAAAATATGCGCATTGTCGCTTATGCTTATAAACCAGAAACATCATTAAAAAAATTAGTAAGCTTGATCAATGACAGTGTCAAAACAGCGGTATGAAAAACCGAATTATCTCCACAGGAATAGTCCTGGCGCGAACTGACTTTCAGGAAGCCGATCGAATATTAACGCTGTTAACTCCAGATCACGGTAAATTACGTGTTATTGCAAAAGGTGTTCGAAGACAACGCTCCAAACTAGCGGGCGGTATAGAGCTTTTTAGCGTTAGCGACATCACGGTTTTGCCAAGCAGGGGAGAGCTGGGGACCTTGATTTCAACCAGGCTACAGACTCACTATGCAAGCATCGTCAAAGATATTAACCGGACAATGTTGGGGTACGATTTGTTAAAACGTATGAATAAGCTAACAGAGGATGCGGCAGGGGAAGAATATTTTAAACTTTTAAAAGCTGCCTTTGAAGGTTTAAATAATCTTGAGCTGCAAATTGATTTAGTCGAACTTTGGTTTACTATGCAGCTACTCAAAGTTACTGGCCATGCGCCAGACTTAAAAACCGATGATGCTGGCATGCAGCTAGAAGCCAGTAAAATATATCTGTTTGATTTTGATGCTATGGCTTTTAAGCAGCAAGACGTAGGCCCGTATCAGGCAAATCACATCAAGCTCATGCGTCTGGGTTACGGTACAGATTCTCCAGAAATACTAAAACAAGTCGTGGGCGCCGGCACGCTAGCCCCCGATGTCTTAAGTCTGACTAAAAACATTCTCAAATTGCATGTGCGAGTTTAATCTAGTTTTTATCTGTTTAACAACGTATAATTCTGAACAATATGAGTGACCAAAAGTCAGATGTCCAGATGGAAGATATAGTCAGTCTATGCAAACGCCGTGGGTTTATTTATCAGGGCTCCGAGATTTATGGTGGCTTGAGTGGCACGTGGGATTATGGTCCATTAGGTGTACAGCTAAAGCGTAATATTATGAATTTATGGTGGAAAATGTTTGTCGACGAACGTGAAGATATGTTCGGTGTAGACGCAGCGATTCTGATGAATCAAAAAGTCTGGCAAGCCAGTGGCCATGTAGATACATTCACGGATCCACTTGTAGAATGTTCAAACTGTAAAGCACGTTTTCGTGAAGACCAAATAGACACAAGTAAGTGTCCTGCCTGTGGTAAGACAGAAACATTCAGCGAAGCGCGTCAGTTCAATATGATGTTTAAGACGAATGTCGGTCCAGTTGATAACGAATCCTCAGTAAGTTACTTACGGCCAGAGACTGCACAAGGAATTTTTACTAACTTTAAAAACGTAGTCGATAGTTTTTATCCGGATTTGCCGTTTGGTATCGCCCAGCAGGGCAAGGCGTTTCGTAATGAGATTAGCCCGCGTGATTTTGTGTTCCGTAGCCGAGAGTTTGAACAGATGGAAATTGAATATTTTATACATCCGGACCAATGGGAAGAAGAGTTTACAAAATGGGTAGCGCTAGTTCACGAATGGTGTAAGCAACTTGGTTTGCCTGAACATTTTGTGCACGAGCTAGAAGTCCCGGAAGAAGACCGTGCGCATTACAGTAAACGGACTATCGATTTTGAGTTTGATTACCCGATTGGCCGCAAAGAATTACTTGGTCTGGCATACCGCACAGATTTTGATTTGAAAAACATTGAACGAGTCAGTGGTAAAAGTATGGATTATAGACCAAAAGACGGGAGTGATCCTTTTGTTCCTCATGTAATCGAGCCCTCATTTGGCGTTGAACGTGCCCTGATGGCTGTTCTAGTCAGTGCATATACTGAAGACGAAATAAATGGCGAAAAAAGAAGCTATCTGAAGCTACCGACACATTTAGCGCCCGTCAAAGTCGCGGTTAGTCCGTTATTAAAGAATAAACCGGAACTCGTAAATAAGGCTAGGGAAGTTTACGCAGTGCTCAAAAAAGAATTTGGTAACGTAATGTGGGACGATAATGGCAACATCGGCAAACGATACCGGCGCCAAGACGAAATAGGTACCCCATACTGCGTAGTAATAGACTTCGACACCCTAAACGACAACACTGTAACCATACGCAACAGAGACACAACCGGCCAAAAACGTATTATTCTGGATGAGCTAGTTTCTGAACTAAGTTAATAGTATGATTTAACAAGATGGATGAAGTACTGATTGCAACTATCGGTGGTGTCCTTACACTGATTTTTTGGGGTACTCACGACTGGCTTACTAGCAAAAGTAGTAAGAGGTTCAGCGGGAGCGAAGTAAATCTAGCTATCCAAATCTCTGGTGCATTTATCATGGCCTTGATACTGCTAATTTCCAGCGAAAGCTTTCCTTCTGCCGGTCATACATTAATACTGATGACCGCCAGTGCTTTGTTTACGATCGCATATCTGTGTTTTATAAAAGCTTTATCATCTGGTGAGGCCGGTATCGTGGTGCCACTGGGCAATACGTATCCGTTGATTACATTATTGTTTACGGCAACGTTTCTAACGGTCAACTTTACATTAAAACAAATTCTAGCCATGCTGGTGATCATAGTAGGGGCAATGTTGCTTGGAGTTGAAAAGGTTAACTGGCGTAAAACGCATCAGAGTTTCAGTAGGGAAGCACTGTTGGCACTTATGGCAGCATTATTTTGGGGAATAGGATTCTTTATCGTTAATACCGTTGTTGATGAACTTTCATGGGAATCAACACTGGGAGTCGTTTCGATATCAATGGGCGTATACGCTCTAATAATTTCGGTCGTAAAAAGTCGTAACGAAACTTCACGCGCTGTACACCGACTATTGGAAAACAAAATCGGATTGGCCTCAGGGCTCGTTCTAACGGCTGGCTCAATTGCTTTTTACGTTAGTGCCGAAGAGTCCGGGAGTGTGCTCATACCAGCCGTAATTGCAGCCGGATCACCATTGGTAGCATCATTACTCGCAACTATTTTTGATAAAGAAAAACTCATACTTGTAAAACGTATAGGCGCCATTTGCGTAGTAACTGGTGTAGTATTGCTTAACATCAGATAGGTTAGGGGTTCGAACATGCTGACTCAGTACTCAAAGCATAAGGAATTTCTATCTTAAATAATGCTGATATCATTAATGCACGATGAAAAACGCGATTATAGTGCACGGCAAGCCTAGCCGGGAAAAATATGAGTCTTCTGAAACGGACCCAAGTGATTCGCACTGGATACCTTGGGCAAAACATCAATTGAACATTGCTGGAATACGCACTGTTGCTCCCGATATGCCCGTACCGTACTATCCCGACTACCGAGAATGGGAAATTGAATTAGACAGGCACAAACCTTGGCAGCCCGAAACATCCTTAATTGGTTTGAGCGCTGGAGCTAGCCTAGTGCTTCGCTACTCAAGTGAGTACGAAAAACTTAGATACGACAAAATTATTTTAGTTGCGCCTTGGCTGGATATTGCAAGTAAGTATGGCGACTTCGGAAATTTTGAAATAGACCCACACCTGTCTGAACGATGTATCGGCGGACTAGCAGTTTTTTATAGCTCGAAGGATGACGACCAAGCGCTAGCGAGTCTGGAAGTCATCCAAGCTGCACTACCGAATGCAAAATACATAGATATTCCAGGGTACGGCCACTACATGACTGGAAACAAAATGGAAACCAATGAATTCCCGGAACTCATTGCTGAAATGTTATGATTAAGTCATGATAGTTATGAGTTCAGTTGATTTTAGTAAAAAGAAATCTTGATTATGAGAAATAATCCCAAGCAAAAACCTATATATGCGTTCGTCGACAGTCAGAACCTGAATGTCAGCACCCAGCGGCTTGGTTGGAAGGTGGATTGGAAAAAGTTTCGCCAATGGTTGTCAGATACGTATGGTGTCGAAAAAGCTTATCTGTTTATTGGTTATGTTCCTGAATTCGAAGAAATGTACCAGCAGTTACACGAGGCCGGATATTTAATCGTCTTGAAGCCTACGTTTGATATGACGCGTGTTCGGCCAGAGGCTGGGGAACAAAAAACTGAATCTAAGGATTCCAAAGATCCGAATGCAAAAAAACAAGAAGAACGCCCAACTAAGGGCAATGTTGATGCAGACTTAGTTCTGTGGGCTATGAAAGAGCTCCCAAATTATGACAAAGCAATTTTGGTGTCTGGCGACGGAGATTTTTATGCTCTTGTGGAGTACTTAGTAGAGCAGAAGAAGTTACTTAAACTTCTCGCTCCGAACGCGTTTTATTCTGGCTTATATAATCGGTTTGATGAGTACGTTGTACGATTAGATCAACACCGTGCTGAACTAGCTTACAGAGACTTCCGGCGTAAACCTAAAAAAACCTAGACAAATAATGACCTCAAGAGCATACTTCGATTATTAATTAATCCTCTTATAATAATAGAAATGGGAGGTTGTATGGCGGATAAGTGGGATTTTTCAGAATTATCAGCGGTTTTTTTTAATTGCACGCTCAAAAAATCACCCGAAAAAAGTCATACAGAGGGACTCATAAAAGCCAGTCAGTTACTTATGGAAAAACAAGGTGTAAAAACCGAACTGATTCGACTGATTGATCATGATATCGCAACCGGAATTTATCCTGATATGCGTGAACACGGCTGGGCAACTGATGAATGGCCGGGTATATATAAGAAGGTCATGGCAGCAGATATTTTGGTTATAGGTGGACCGATTTGGCTAGGCGACAACAGTTCTCAAACTAAAAAACTGATCGAGCGTTTATATGCTAATTCAAGTGAAGTGAATGCAGATGAGCAATACGCCTTTTATGGCAAAGTGGGCGGCGCATTGATTACAGGCAATGAAGACGGCGTAAAACACTGCACAATGAATATTTTATACAGTTTGCAACATATCGGCTATACCATTCCGCCACAAGCCGACGCCGGATGGCTTGGCGATATTGGTCCGGGGCCTAGCTATTTAGACGAAGGATCAGGCGGTCCAGAAAACGACTTCACCAACAGAAATACGACTTTTATGACATGGAACCTAATGCACATAGCCAAAATGCTAAAAGACGCCGGCGGCGTCCCGGCTTATGGCAATCAACGTAGTAATTGGGACAAGGGTCAAAAGTTTGGCTTCGAAAACCCGGAGTACAGGTAGGTCCTTACCAATATATTGTCTGCAAGAGGGCGTTTCCGCGCGGGTTTTCTATTGAAAATCCGGCTGCACTTCGCTTGACCCTCTTGCACCCAACATACCGGCACGGACGAGCTTATGTTAAACTTAGGCAAATATGATTGTAGCTTCGCACTTGAGTACACAGGCTGTTTTCTCCGTGAAAAACGGAGTGAGTTGCACGAGTAGTGCTACTCGGGAGTATTTGAGCGGAAAAACAGCCTGTGTGCCAAGAGCCACTGGTAAAGTCGGGCTTTGCATGGCTTGGAGAATGGTGGTGCGGAGTTACAATGACTAAATATAAGTTTCCAAAGCACTTTGTCTGGGGTGCCAGTACGGCGAGTCATCAAGTTGAGGGCGGAACGTTGAACCAATGGTCTATTTGGGAGTTATCACATGCACAGGAGTTAGCAAGAACTGCCGAGCAACGGGTTGGCCATACACCCGAGTGGGAACACATAAAAAAACAGGCAACAGACCCCAATAATTATGTATCTGGCAAAGGAGTAGATCACTATAATCGCTACCGCGAGGATTTTGATATTGTAAAAAGCCTGCATCTTAGTGCGTTTCGGTTTGGTATTGAATGGTCACGATTAGAACCAGTCGAAGGGGTTTGGGACGAAAAAGCCGTCGCCCATTATCTTTCATATATAAAAGAGCTTAAAAAGCGTAATATCGAACCTTTTTTGAATATTTGGCACTGGACGATGCCAACCTGGTTTACAGATAAGGGCGGTTTTACAAAAAGGTCTAATTTGGCTTATTTTGACCGTTTCGTACAGAAGATTGCAGACGAATACGGCCATGAAATAACCTACGTAATCACGTTAAATGAGCCTAATGTCTACAGCACGTTCAGTTATACAACAGGGGAGTGGCCACCACAAGAAAAAAACATGTTGAATTTTTTCAAAGTGTATTGGAACCTGACCAGAGCACACAAA
>JACDFO010000026.1 GCA_013815785.1 Candidatus Saccharimonadota bacterium
CGATGGAGTTGGTGATGTGGCTGGCGGAGTTGCAGGAGTAGTCGCTGTTCCACCCTCGTTTGTGTTCGGTGTAGGAGTACTGGTATCTGGAGTAGTTGGGGTGGAGTCTGTGCCGTCTGTCTGTTTATCATCGTCAGGGCTAGCCTGCTCCTGTTGATCTTGTACAGCTTGTTGAGTAGTCTGACCAGACTTATTGTCATCGTTATTAGCTACTTTGCGATAAATCCAACGACCAGCAAAGAATAATAGGATTGCGAGAGCAATAGTAACAAGTAGCGTACCAAGTGCCAATAGCCATGCTATGCCGGTGCGTTCACGACGTTCTGACTGATAATATTCTTTAATTTCAGCAGGTACGCTGGTCTGGTTGTCCTTACGACGAAATGGCCACTTCATGCTCTAAACTCCTTAACTTCAACTTATCATAGTACAAATTACCCATTTACGCAACATTTCCCTCAATCCCGCTAGTGCTTGATAACCCAAGAAATCAAAATAACCGCGGATTTACTCCGCGGTTATTTTATCTACTTTCAGGGGAGAACAGCCAGAGAACTTGTTTCTCTGCGCGTTAGGAGGGGATGTTCCCCTCCTAAAACGTCTTACATCATCCCGCCCATGCCCCCCATCCCACTCATATCAGGAGCAGAGGATTTAGGTTCTGGAACATCTACTACCAGTGCGCCCATTGTCATGGCCGTTCCGGCGATAGATACGGCATTTTGAATAGCCTCTTTGGTAACGCGAGCCGGGTCAACAATTCCGGCTGCCTTGAGGTCAACTAACTTAATTGGGTTGTTTACATCAACGCCGTAGCCTGGCTTGGCTTTCTTAACTAGTGGCAACCACTCGTCGGCGTTCTCGCCGGAGTTGTCCATAAGTATTCTGAACGGCTGTTGCAGTGCCTTTTGCAACATAACACCGCCAGTTAGGAACGAACCTTCACCTTTAAGAGGTAAGTTTGAAAGATTAACCAAACTCACGCCGCCACCGGCTACAATGCCCTCTTCTAGGGCTGCCTTAACGGCAGCGACGGCATCATCAACGCGGAATTTCTTTTCTTCAATCTCTGTTTCGGTGGCGCCACCAACCTTTATGACGGCAACCTTGCCAGACAGTGCGGCACGACGCTTATCGAGGTTTTCTTTGTCGTATTCGCTGGTAGCGCTGGCGGACTGTGTGTTGATTTGGGCAATACGTGCCTTCAGGTCCGTAGCCTTGCCACCACCTTCGATTATAGTAGTCTCGTCTTTAGTAACGATAACCCTACGCGCTGAACCAAGCATATCGCCTTCTACGGTTTCGAAGCTATGGCCTTGGTCCTCTGAAATAACGGTTGCGCCAGTTAAAATAGCGATGTCATTCAGTACATCCTTGCGGCGATCGCCAAATGACGGAGCCTTGACGGCAACACAGTTAAATGTGCCCTTGAGCTTATTCAGAATCAGGTTTGCCATAGCGTCACCTTCGACGTCTTCGGCAATTAATACGAGGTCTTTTTTGCCACCCTGAACCAGTTTTTCTAATACTGGTAGGATTTCCTGGATAGAACCAATTTTCTTATCTGTAATTACAATGGCTGGTTTATCGTACACAGCTTCCATGCGGGCTGTGTCAGTTACCATGTATGGGCTGACGAAACCACGGTCAAAGGTAAAGCCCTCGACCACTTCGCTCTCGAGTGCCAAGCCCTGCCCTTCTTCTACCGTTACGACGCCGTCTTTACCAACTTTGTCGATAACATCTGCAATTAAATTACCGATTTCTGCATCTCCGGCCGAAATAGTAGCTACTTCTGCGACACGACTCTTTTTACCGGCTACGTCTTCGCTGAGGCCACTTAGTTTGGCAATAACGTCGCGGGCTGCGGCTTCTAGACCTTTGCGCAACTGCATTGGGTTGTGCCCGGCTGCAATCAGCTTATTAGCTTCGTTTAAGATATGGTAAGTCAGTACGGTTACGGTAGTCGTACCGTCGCCGGCGACATCGTTCATTTTGCTGGCTGCTTGCTTAATCAGTTCTGCGCCGACTTTGTAACCCAACGTTTCGTCGTCGACATCGGCCAGTTCCACACCTTTTGCAACGGTTACGCCATCGTGAGTTACGGTCGGATTGCCGTAACTTTTGCTTATAACTACGTTGCGACCTTTTGGCCCCATAGTGGTTTTGACTGCGTTATACAAAACCTCTGCTCCGCCTAAAACCCGGCGGCGGGCATCATCATCATAAAAAACTTTTTTTGCCATCTGTAAATCTCCTATTTAACCGTCGCTAAGACGTCTTCTTCTTTAACTAAAATATAATCGTCTTTACCAACTTTTACCTCTGTCGTACTGTAACTTTTGTAAATAATTCGATCGCTAACTTTGACTTGCTTAACGTCTTTGCCGACCGCAACGACTTTGGCCGTCTTTGGCTTTTCTTGGGACTTTTCCATCAGAAACAGACCGCTCGCAGTCTTTGCTTCTGCTTCTTCGGCTACCGCCACAACATAATCTGCCAACGGTGAAATTTTTGCACTCATATATAACTCCTCTTAATTACCTATAAGAAAGGACGTTCGGGAAATCTCGCAAATTCACCCGAGTCCGCTAGCACTCATAATAGCCGAGTGCCAATACTTTCGTCAAGAACTTGCCTACTGTTTAAAGGCTGAGTGCTCGTGTGGCGCAAGTCGGAAACTACGGACTTGATCAAGTAAATCATTGTTTTCTTGCGGGCTGAGATAACCCTGAGTAGTACTTTCTAGGAGCATAGTAACTCCCTCGTCAGCACCCGTAACTGCATGCTGAATACCCTCTTCTGTCATCACGTACATCGTCGATGTGCCATCAGTGTCGACTTTCTCGACCCAGTTTAACAACCCGGCAGACATACTAGTACTATCATTGGAATCGATGGCGGAAAAATAGATAAAAAAGTGCTGTTCTGGTTCATTTGGTCGTAGCCAGTCACCATCGGCAGTCAACAGAATAGCAATCGCTCGCTCTTGCGGGACACTGGCTGATGTTTCCTGTGTGTAAATATCAACGAATTTTAAACCTTTTGCTTTTGCTTCGGCGGCCGAAATAACTTGGCGCTGCAGCGCATCATCTAATAACGCTCGGTTGTGCCGCAAAAAACGCAAGCTTTGAATACGACGTAGCTCATCGGCAACGCGTTGTTTTTCTGGATCTATAGGATATTCCCCTTGTCGAGCTTCGGTCATGTCTGTATTTTAAAACATTTTTTTAAATACGTCAACGAAGTATTTGCTTTTGCTTGCAAAACATTATATATTCAGTTAGTCATATCCGACAACCCGAATGGAAGTGAGCAATGCTCAATTTGAACATTGCGGAGCTGAACGTGAGCAGCAATGATCACAACAGCACCGCTAGGGTCCATCTCAGCGAATACCTCGGCCACGCCGCTCAAGCACACATCGACAGCCTGGTCGCCAGCAACAAGGACATCGCGTCAGCAACGCTGATCTCCGAGTCGCAGACGATCGTCATCGAAGCAGCACGTAGCACTACCGACCCCGAGACGCTCAAGGACATCGTTCATGGCTTCATGAGCGCCATCAAGCAGTGGCACAGCGAACTCGGCACCCTCCAGACCGAGCTCGTGAGCTTCCACCCCAACCCGCGACGCGATGAGCACTTCGCTCACTCGCGCGTGAACACGGACTACTAGCAGTCGGATAGCACACCCGGATGGGCTATGTCACAAACACGTGATGTGACAGAAACCCATCCGGGATCCGGGCTTAGTAATGGAATTACAGAGAATGTATGTTGCAGGCACTCGCCTCCACACTTTCTCCAATAACACCACTACTAAGCCCGAACCTAACTTTTTGAATCATAAAAACACCCCGGCAAAAGCTCGGGGTGTTTCATTTTCGGTAAGTTAGTAAAACGTTGAGATTATGGAGGAGGGAAGTGGAGGAGGCGGGGTCTGGTCGGTGCGTTTAGCATCGATGAAGAGTGCGTAAGCACCGACCAGATCCCTTACCTACTTCGTGAAAATTCCCCCCATAGAGAGCTCGCTCGACGCGCGTCACTCCCTAACAGATTTTCACGAAGAGCCTTGTGTAGCGTGGAGAACTGCGAACAGCTAGCTGGCGAGCGCCTTCTCGAGCTCGTTGAAGCTGTCGCGGTTGACGCGGGTGGTCTTGCTGACCTGGTCGGTTCGGGTCTTGGGCTCACGCGACCGCTTTGAGGCGAACCTCGTGACGGGGTGCAGGGTGCGCTTTCCTCTGTTTACGTGCCTGATGACCATGTGCGGTTACCTTTCCGTAGTTTCGTTCGTCTACAGACGAATATAGCTTTCCCCCTTGGAAGCAGTCAGCACCCGTTGCTGTAACCGGTACTCACTGCTTCCAAGGATTCCATAATCTCAACGTTAATGTGCGTGGCGGGCCGAATTAAAAAACTCAAGGCTCCCCAAGCCTTCAATCAAGTTCTAAAGCGTTTTCTATATTTGCTTTTGTCCTAATTAAATTGTTTAGTAGTATACTCCACTTTTTTATAAAAACAAGCTCTATCGAAGGTATAATGGACCCGATGCATAACCCTTTGATAAATCGAACTGTTTTAATGTCTGGTGCACAATATTTTGATGACACTAGCGCCATCAACCCTTACATGGACGATACGATAGCCGTTGACCGCGTAAAGGCCCAAGTAGAGCACGATTCAATCAGACATGCCCTAGAAGCCGCAGGCGTGCATGTAGAGCAGGTTGCGCCACCGCAAGATTGCCAAGACGGTGTCTACACCGCCAACTGGGCACTTATCAGAGGCAACAAAGCTGTTATGGCATCACTCCCGAATGTTCGACAGGCAGAAACGCCCTACGCAGAAAAGGTTCTAAAAAATTTGGGCAAGGAAATTATCTATCCGCCTGAAGGCATGCGATTCAGTGGCCAAGGCGATGCCCTGCCCTGCGGCGACCTACTATTTTGCGGCAGCCAGTACCGCACAGATTTAGAAATTTATGATTTTTTGCATGAAACGCTCGGTTACGAAGTTATCGGCCTACGAACCATCCCTGCCCTCGATGAATCCGGCACACCCAAAACAAACGCCAGCTCGGGATGGCCAGATAGCTTTTTCTACGATATTGACTTGGCATTGGCTGTTCTTACCCCCAGCCTTATTGCTTGGTGCCCCGAAGCCTTTACAGATGAAAGTCAAGACAAAATTCATGCACTCAACATTGATAAGATCGAAGTCAGTTTTGAGGAAGCTACCCAAGGTTTCGCTTGTAACCTAGTCAGTACCGGATTTACGGTTGTTATGAGCGCCCACGCCCCCTTGCTACAAGCTCAAATTGAGGCGCACGGCCTTAAAACGATTACTCCTGAAGTCAGCGAGCTCGGCAAAGGCGGCGGCTACATCCGCTGCACCACCCTGACCCTAGATAATTAAAAAGCCCAGCTATATGCGGGGCTTTTTAATCGCTCCTGAAGTTGTGTTAGCGCACTCCACCGGCGTAAGGACCACTTGGGTCTTCGCCGCGTTCCTGTGACTGCTTAACTTCTACTTCAGTTGCAGTAGTACCATCAGCTAGCTCTACAAGGTGTGTAGCTTGAATCACTTCACCGCCTAATGCTATTTTGCGTTCAGCGTCTAGCTTTGCTTGCTCGTTATCGAGGTAAGCTGCGTCCTCTGGGCTTTTTGCATCAGTACGAAGGCTATCTATAGTCATTTGTACTGCAGGTTTTTCAGAATCCATTTTTATTCCTTTTTTTATTTTTTGGATTGTATGCACTATTATAGCTGATTTTTACAATTTGTCAATATGATTATGTAAATTAGGCTTCGGAATCATCAGCCAAGTGGGGGTGCAGTTTATCAGCTGAGTCAGCACTACGAGTAATTACAAACGCCTTCAGAGCATTTATAGCCAGCTCAAAACCAGTAACTTTGCCTTGTAGATAATTAAGGGATGGGTCTTCAGCCAATTCATCTACTGCCCTATCAGCTCTGAGGTCTTTAAGTCGTGTTTTTTCGACATTTAGCTCATCGGCTAGCTCGTTATGCAGGGCAATGACTGCTTCTTGTTCGATATATGTGGTTCCAATTTCTGACATGAGAAGCAAACTATACACTAATAATGCTAACTAAGCAATATGCTACTTAAGCAAGTTGTGGGTGGTTTCGATTTCGTTCCAGGGGTGTTCGCCGTCGGCTCGCTCAATCGTCTTTTCGTGGCCCTTGCCTAGCAATAACACTGTGTCGCCGGCTTTGGCTCGACCTAATGCAAACTTGATAGCCTCGGTACGGTCGAGGATTAGAAAGAGGTTTTCATTAAGCTTTTTACCAGCTTCTTTGGCGCCGGCGGCGATTTGGCTTAAGATTTCATGACCATCAATATCTCTGTCGTCTTCTTCGGTCAAAATAACTTCATCGCAGTATTCACCAGCCAGCTGACCCTGCACTGCTCGCTTGGCTTCATCACGCCGGCCAGCACTGCCAAAAAGGCAGATTAACTTACCTTTCACGACCGGTTTGAGATCTTTGAACAGCTTTTCGAAGCTGTCAGGTGTGTGTGCAAAGTCCACAATTACATCAAAAGGTTGGCCATCGTCTATGCGAGTCATACGGCCCTCCACCCCATCAAGCGCCGCGATGCCGTGTTCAATCTGTTCCTGAGACAGACCGAGTATCCTGCCCACCCCGACTGCCGCCAAGGAATTGGACACATTAAAACTGCCTGGAAGCCGGCAGGTAATCCGGTACGTATCTTGGCCGATTACGGCAGTATATTGCGAACCTGACGGAGACAATACAATCTTTGTGGCCTGCAAATCCCCATGCCCTTGCCCGTACGTTATTGGATGAGCAATAGCATCCGCAAAACTCTGGGCTGCCGGATCTTCGGCGTTTACAACACCCGCTCTCAGGCCCTTTTTGTTGCGATTCGTCTGCTCAAACAACATTTTTTTGGCGCTCAGGTAGCGTTCAAACGTGCCGTGATAGTCCAGATGCTCGTGCGTGATGTTGGTCATGACGGCAATGCTGTACGACACGCCCCACGTACGGTACTGAGCCAGTGCGTGGCTAGTCGTCTCAAGCACTAGCCAATCCATACCCTGGGCCTTCATGGCTTTGACTCGTTTTAGTAATAATGGCACGGAAACAGAGGTCATATGAGCGATTTGGGGTGTAATATTTTTGCCGACTCCGTAGGCGACGGTGGTCATGAGGCCCGCATTGTAACCGGCTTCTGTCAGCATTTTATGGATCATAAAACTCGTACTGGTTTTTCCATTGGTACCAGTCACCCCAATAACTTTGAGGCCACGCAATGGAAAACCATTGGCTGCATTTATCGTAATCGCCTCGACCAAATGTCCCATCGGTTCAATCTTCTTGAACAAACTGAGTGGGAGTAACTTCTTGATAACACTTTTGTAACCCATTGATTAAAGTATACTGGTTCTGACGTGAAAATATTAGGTATTGAAACTTCTTGTGACGAGACAGCCTGCGGAATCGTTGAAGATGGTCGTGTTTTGCTGTCCAACGTCGTGTTGTCTAGCATGGATTTGCACGCGGCCTATGGGGGTGTGGTGCCCGAGATTGCTGCACGGAGTCATATTGAGGCGATTATCCCAGTTATTGAGCAGTCATTAGAGCAAGCAGACTGCACCTGGGATGATATTGATGGAATTGCTGTCACGTATGGCGCTGGATTAGGCGGCTGTTTGTTGGTGGGTGTTATGACAGCTCGTACCCTTGCAATTACTAAAGATAAGCCCCTGTATGCAGTTAATCATGTTGAGGGGCATATTTATGCTAACTTCCTAACTGAAACAACACTACCCGGCTACGTTCTGCCGCAGAAGCAGCCCGAATTTCCGGTGCTTGGGCTCATTGTCAGCGGTGGACATTCGCAGCTGGTTATTTGGCAGGACCACTTTGATTACACATTGCTTGGCCAGACACACGACGATGCTATCGGCGAAGCATTTGATAAAGTGGCTAAAATATTGGGACTTCCCTACCCAGGCGGTCCAAGTGTAGGTAAATTAGCCGCACAAGGTGACCCCTTTGCATTTAAATTTCCGAAAGCAAAAATGCCTGGTAAATATGACTATTCATTCTCTGGTCCTAAAACAGCCGTTTTAAGAGCTGCTCAAGAGGCAATCGGCGCAACACACACTTTCCCTAGTCATATGCTGTCAGAGCGGCTGTCAGAGGCCCAGAAGGCCAACATCGCTGCCAGCTTTCAGCGTATTGCCGTCGAAACGGTGGTAGATAAGACTATTTTGGCATTTGAGGAGTTCAACCCTAAAAGCGTGGTTATTGGTGGCGGTGTGGCGGCCAGCCCAGAACTTCGCCGCCAGCTAGTCGAGCGCTTGCCTATCCCAATCGAATATACCGATATGAAACTCTGCACCGACAACGGCGCCATGGTAGCCACCCTAGGCTGCTTTTTCGCCCAACTAAACCAACCGACATCCGATCCCTACTCTCTGGAAATTGCGCCCAACCTAAGTATGTAGCCTTTTGCTGAGCAAGAAAGTAAACATATCGGGGTTGCCTACCGCGTCTAGACCACGCAATAGGCCTTCGTCTTGTGCAATTTCGTCACAGTTTGATACACCTTCAACTGCATTGATTAGCCGCTTGATTACGTAGGCGTACTTTGGAGAAAGCACTATTCGACTAGTTGTTAAATCGTGTTGCTCTAGCTGGGAAAGGACACCAATATTTCCCAGGTTATGAACGTGCTGGAACACTGTCGAGCGCGACGTATCCAAGCGCCGAGCAAGCTCTGCCTGGCTAAGTGGCTCTCTTTGGTTAGCTTGTTCACGTAAAATACCCATAGCAAACACAGGAGCCCTCCTCTTCCCTCCAGCGATATTCGTCCTCCCAAGCAGATTTGTCAGGCTAAACCCAACCACTGCTGATAGTTGTAAGTGATGGCCCGCAAGAGCGTCGTTATAGGTGTCGGGAACCTTACGTATGACGTCCCGTTTTTTACCTAAAAGTTGATATGTATTATTCGGCACAAAACACTGCCGGAAACTTTTGCGCAGCTCTGGCGACGTCGGAATACTCACCTCTAGGGCTCCATCGGTCATGGCAATTATCCGCTTTCGTACCTCTGTTATCTCAATTTCTTCGTCCGGCTCAACCACCAGCTGCATGGCACATTTAAGTTCACTATTGTGTTGCCACGCTATAGATTCGGCGGTTTTTTGCCAGTCTGATTCGCCACTTACCAGATTATTCATGATGTTTCATTACACCATAAACGATTATGTTTAGCAATAGTTGATTCCCTGTTACGCTTATGGTAAAATGAATCTGAAAACAAAAACGTTTGATCCGATGGGCCGGGTGGGCCTAGTACCTTGGAAATAAATGGTTTAGACAACTTAGCGGTATTTGAGAGGGTTTTCACATGAAAACTTTGTTAAATGTTGCTAAATTTCACGTGAAATCTGACCTCTGTTTGATGGTATGTCTTAGAGGTGTTATGATGGTTTCTGTATGAATCTACCAAAGACTTATGAGCCAGCCGAGTATGAAGGGGATATCTACGCTCTGTGGGAAAAGAGCGAAGCATTTGTACCCAAGAGCAGGGGTTCTAAAGACACTTTCAGTATTGTCGTGCCCCCACCGAATGCCAATGGCAACCTACACATCGGCCATGGCTTAACATTGGCCATAGAGGATATTGCCGTACGGTATCATCGAATGAAAGGGGAGGCTTCACTACTGTTACCGGGTGCTGATCATGCTGGTTTTGAAACTCAGGTAGTTTACGAGAAAGAGCTGCTAAAGCAGGGCAAGAGCCGTTTCGACTTTAGCCGCGAGGATTTGTATGCACAAATATGGGATTTCGTGGCCCAGAATAAAGATAATTACGAATCACAATTTCGCCGCTTGGGCGCCAGTGTCGATTGGTCTCGCTATACATATACGCTTGACGAAAAGATAGTTCGCCAAGCCTACAGTACCTTTAAAAAAATGTGGGAAGAGAAGTTAATTTACAGAGGTGAAAGGCTTGTGAACTACTGTACATTCCACCGAACTGGCTTTGCAGATATCGAAGTAGCCTACGAAGATGCAACCACACCGCTGTACTACATGAAATACGGACCGTTTGAGCTAGCTACTACCCGCCCCGAAACCAAGTTCGGCGATACAGCCGTAGCAGTGCACCCAGACGATGAACGCTACCAAGAATATGTTGGTAAGATAGTGACTGTTCAAGGAGTTAATGGGCCATTTGACGTGCAAGTTATTGCCGACGAAATGGTGGACCCGAAATTTGGTACCGGGGTTGTTAAAATCACGCCGGCTCACAGCTTCGACGACTGGGAAGTAGCCCAAAGACACAACCTGCCAGCTGTACGGGTAATAAATCATGATGGCACACTAAACGAAAAGACTGGCCGCTTCCGTGGTATGACGGTTTTAGAAGGCCGCAAAGCTGTAGCTGAAGCCCTAAAAGACATGGATTTACTGATCAAAGTAGACGAAAACTATCAAAACCGGGTAGGCAAGTGCTACAAGTGCGACACGATAATTGAGCCGATGCTACTAGATCAATGGTTTATAGATATGCAGCCGCTAGCTGCGCCGGCTATCAAAGCACTACGAGATAACAAAATCACGTTTTATCCTGAGAATAAAAAACAGCAACTTATCAGCTACTACAAAAGTTTGCGTGATTGGAATATCAGTCGTCAGATTGCATGGGGAATACCGATTCCGGCTTTTCAAAATGTCGATGACCGTGATGACTGGATTTACGACGAACGAGTGGACCAAGAAATCATTGAAGTCAATGGCAAAATCTATCACCGTGACCCAGACGTGTTCGATACCTGGTTTTCTAGTAGCAGCTGGCCCTACGCTACTTTGGAGTACCCTAACAGCGTGGATTCAAAAGATTTTTACCCAACTACCATGATGGAAACCGGCGCGGATATTTTGTACCCATGGGTGTCACGCATGATCATGTTTGGTCTGTACATTACTGACAAAGTGCCGTTTGAAACAGTGTATCTTCATGGTTTGATTCAAGACGAACAAGGTCAGAAGATGAGTAAATCAAAAGGCAATGTCGTTGACCCGATGAGTGTCGTAGACGAGTATGGTTCGGATGCATTTCGGATGGGGATTGTAACCGGCGAATCCGCTGGCAATAATCGTCCGTTTGATCGCACTAAGGTAGTGGGTGCTCGGAATTTCTGTAACAAATTATGGAATGTGGCTCGTTTTGTAGAAGACAAAATTGGCGATGAATATCAGCAAAAGGGAAGTCCCGTGGCACAAACTATTGCTGATAGGTGGATGTTGTATCGATTACATCATTCAACGGAGGTAATCACTAAATATCTCGATGATTATCGTTTTTCTGAGGCCAGCGACGCTGTATACCATCTTCTATGGGACGATTTCGCCGATTGGTATATTGAAGCTAGCAAGACTAGCGTTAATAAAGGAGTTCTAGCATATGGGCTCGAGACCATCCTGAAATTGGCTCATCCATTTGCGCCATTTTTAACAGAAACTATCTGGCAAACTTTGAAATGGGAAAATGATAGCTTACTGATTACATCTGAATGGCCCAAGGCAGGCAAGTCAGATGTGAAGCTAGCTAAAGAATTTGAAGTTATAAAAGCCATGGTAACAGAGGTGCGTTATATAAAAGGCGCCATGCACCTGCGAAGTGGCATAAACTTGTACCATGCAGGAGAAAAGTTCTTGAGTGAGCACGCCGAGCTGATCAAATCTTTGGCGCGCCTTGAGACAATCAAAGAAGTTCGCGACGGCGAAGGCTTGCATCTAACCTCTGCACCTTTCCGTTGTTGGCTCGATATTGACCAAGCTACAGCTGGCCAGTTTATGAGCGAGCTTAAAACAAAGGCCAAGGAAGTCGATAAAAGCATCAAGCAACTTGAAGAACGGCTTAGCAACAAGGGCTACGTCAGCAAAGCACCAAAACAATTGATCGAAGAATCTGAAGCCCAGCTAGCGGAGGCAAAAACTCAACTAAATAAAATCCGCGACGAATACAAACGCTTTGGCGGCTAAGCTGCTTGCTGAACTTCTTCGAATTCGAGAGCTGAGCGGACGCGTACGATTGACTCGTCGGGACGGTAATCGTCAAACCATAGCACTTTCCAGCCTAGTTTTTCGGCTGCCATGAGATTGGCCCTGGAATCATCTATAAGCAGAATTTCGGTTGGTGCACAGCCAGAAGCATACGCCTGGGCGGCTTCATAAATCTGCTGTTCGGGTTTAATGGATCCTGTTTTAGATGAGTCAATAATTGAAGCGTAGGCAACTTTTGGCAAAATACTGCGCTCCACCATGGCGTCGATAAAGCCTGGCATGATGTTTGATAAAAGCCCGACGTAATAATTCTCAGAGGCCCAACTGACTAGTTCTTGCATTTCATCGATTGGGTCGATGGCAGACAGGTAATATTCCATCCAATTAAGAGTATTTATGCCGATACGCTCGGCAAAAATGCGATTAAACTCGTCCATATTCATTTCGCCGCGGCAAACAGCATCGTTATAGTGCCAAAAAGTGGTTTCTACTAGATCTGCTGGTGCCCCAGAATCTTCGGCCAAACGAGTAAATGCGCGGTGAAAGAATCGAACTAGACAGCCATTTATATCGAAGTAGACAAAGCGAACACCGCTTTTACTGCGTTTTTTAGGCGCCTGAACGGGCTCAGCTACCCTTGGAGTGATTTCACCCATCAACTCGGTTAAAGTCAATCCTAGGGACGCTGCGATGCTTTGGATGGTAAAGATTGAAGGGGATTTAATAGCTCCACGCTCGATTTTGGCTAGCGTTGAATAGCTCAGGCCTGCCTTTTGGCACAGCTGTTGCTGCGTCAAGCCCGCTGCCTGGCGAGCTTTTTGCAAACTCTTACCTAATCCCACCTCATCCATATAGGACTATCGTATCAGTTGTGATGGGTAAAACCAATAAGAAATTGGTATTAAACGGCTAGTTTAGGCT
>JACDFO010000027.1 GCA_013815785.1 Candidatus Saccharimonadota bacterium
GGGTTATGAAACTGATGTTACACAGTTGCTTGGTTTTGATGATAAGCGCCGGGAGCTTTTAAAACAGGTTGAGGATTTGCGACGTCAACGTAACGAAGTAAGTGAATCCAATAAAGGTCAACGTCCGAACGATGAGCAGCTTGCACTGGGGCGTGAAATCAAAGATAAGCTTACTGATTTGGAACATCAACTAAGTTCAATCGAGCAAGAATTCATGACACTTTTAAAGTCAGTTCCAAATATGCCACTGGGCGATGTACCGGTCGGGGTAAGCGAAGACGAAAACGTTGTAGCACGAGAAGTGGGGAGCAAGAAGGACTTTGACTTCAAACCAAAATCACATTGGGAGTTAGCCGATGCCCGTATGCTCATTGATAAAGAGCGGGCAGCCAAAGTTGCTGGCAGCCGTTTCGCGTATATTAAAGGTGATTTAGTCTTTTTGCAGATGTCCATAATTCGTTATGTGATGGACATGCTTGGTAATGAAGAAGTGCTGAAAGCTATTGCTGCACAAGCTGGTCTGGATGTTAGCGCCAAGCCATTTACACCGGTGTTGCCGCCGCTCATGATTCGCACAGAATCCTATGAGGCTATGGATCGTTTAGAGCCCCGCGACGACCGTTATAAAATCGAGGGTGAAGAGCTGTGGCTACAAGGCAGTGCTGAACATGTTTTAGGAAGTATGCACGCTGATGAGATTTTTGAAGAAAAAGATTTGCCCATCCGATATCTGGGTTACGCAACCAGTTTCCGCAAAGAGGCCGGTACATATGGCAAGGACATGGAAGGCATTATACGTATGCACCAGTTCGATAAGCTCGAAATGGAAAGCTTCACAGTAGGCGAAGCTGGGCTAGATGAGCATCTTTTCATGGTCGCAATACAGGAGTACTTGCTCCAGCAGCTACAACTCCCGTATCGCGTCATGACCAAATGTACCGCAGATATTGGTAAACCAAATGCTCGCGGAATTGATATGGATGCGTGGCTACCCGGGCAGGGCAAATACCGAGAAACACATACCGCCGACTATATGACAGATTACCAATCACGCAGACTTAAGACTCGTGTACGACGTAGCGAAGGGGCAATAGAATTAGCGCACACGAATGACGGAACGGCTTTTGCGCTAGGCCGAATCATGGTAGCAATTATAGAAAATTATCAAATGGCTGACGGGAGTATACTAGTACCAGATGTCCTAAGGCCGTACATGGGAAAGGAAAGCTTCTAAATGATTAAATTAGAAATTACCGGAGTTCATATAGATCTCGATGCAAAAATAAAAAAATATGTGACAGCCAAAATTAATCGTCTTGAAAAATACATGCCCAAACATGCCCGCGAATCAGCCCATGCTGAAATCTTTCTAAAAGAAAAAATGATAAAAGCCAAAAAAGAATGCTCCTGCGAAGTTGTGTTGCATTTGCCAAAGGGCACCATACGCGTAGAAGAGACTACTATGAATATGTATGCCGCCGTCGATATCGTAGAGGCAAAGCTAAAAAATCTGCTCAAAAAATACAAAGAAACCCACAGCTCGCTTAGAATCCACAAACGCGTTATAGCCAAATTCCGCCGCTCCACAGTAATTGAATAAATAATACTACGATAGGCCTGTACGTTCTACCCTGTTATGGGGTACAATATCTTGTATTGCGGAAACGACTGAACATGTCGCAAAGGGAGAAACATGATTAAGAATAAGATGCTCAAGCGAGTTTTGGGGGATCCCCAGGCTCGAACAGTTAAACGGATGAAAAAGCGTGTTCACGAAGTGAATGCGTGCGAAGACAAGTACAAAAAGTTATCAGATAAACAACTTCAAGCTCAAACCAAAGAACTTCAAAAACGCCTCAAAAAAGAATCCCTAGATAAAATCTTGCCAGACGCTTTTGCAGTCGTGCGTGAAGCGGCCAACCGTACCCTGGGCCAACGTCATTTTGATGTGCAATTGATCGGTGCTCAAGTATTACACGAAGGTAATGTCGCCGAAATGAAAACTGGAGAAGGTAAGACTTTGGTGGCGACCGCACCAGTTTACCTGAATGGTCTCACCGGTAAAGGCGTGCATGTGGTAACAGTCAACGATTACCTGGCGCAGCGCGACGCGGGCTGGATGGGCCAAATTTATGATTTCTTAGGTCTCAGTACCGGTGTTATCATTGCTGATTCTTCGTTTATTTTTGATGCTAATTTTAGCAATAAAGATCATGACGATCCACGCATGCATCACCTTAAGCCTTGCACACGTCAAGAAGCCTATGGAGCTGACATTACGTATGGCACCAACAACGAATTCGGTTTTGATTATTTGCGCGACAACATGGTCCGCGAGACCGAGCAGCTCCGCCAACGAGAGTTACACTACGCTATCGTCGACGAAGTCGACTCTATTTTGATTGACGAAGCGCGTACGCCGCTGATTATTTCTGCACCGAGTGTTACAAGTGGCGCTGCTTATTCGCAGTTTTCTAAGGTCGTACGGAATCTCAAGAAAGAAGAACATTACACGGTAGACGAAAAGCGTAAAAGTGCCGTTTTGACAGACGAAGGTGTTGAAAAGATAGAAAAAGTTCTTGGGATTAAAAGTCTATATGGTTCTGAGAATATCCGTACTATTTATCACCTCGAGCAAGCGCTTAAAGCACAGGCACTTTTTAAGCGTGATAAAGACTATGTTATTACCAGCGACGGTGAAATAGTCATCGTCGATGAATTTACCGGACGTTTGTTAAAAGGTCGGCGCTATAACGAGGGCCTGCACCAAGCTATCGAAGCCAAAGAAGGCGTTGAGGTTCAGGAAGAATCGATGACGCTTGCTACCATTTCTTTCCAGAACTACTTCCGCTTGTACGACAAACTCGCAGGTATGACGGGTACGGCGCTAACAGAAGCCGAAGAATTCCACCAGATTTACAAGCTCGACGTAGTCGAAATTCCATCAAACCGCCCCATCAAACGTGATGACCGACCAGATCGTATCTATAAATCAGAAGCCGGCAAATTCGATGCCATTATTGCAGAAGTCAAAGCCTTGAACACCAAGGGTCAACCAGTTTTAATCGGTACGAACTCTATTGAAAAAAATGAAGTGCTAGGTGGTTTGCTGAACAAAGCCAAGATTCCACACCAAGTCTTAAATGCCAAAAACAACGAACGCGAGGCAGCAACCGTCGCCAAAGCCGGAGAAAAAGGTGCCGTAACCTTGGCAACGAACATTGCTGGCCGTGGTACCGACATCGTGTTGGGCGAAGGTATTAAAGAACTCGGAGGCCTATACGTGCTAGGTACTGAACGTAACGAATCTCGACGTGTCGATAACCAGTTGCGTGGTCGCTCTGGCCGTCAAGGCGACCCTGGTGCTACACAGTTCTTCGTAAGCACCGAAGATGATTTGATGCGTATTTTTGGTGGCGAACGTATCGCTAGTATTATGGAACGACTGGGAGTTGACGATGAAACACCTATAGAAAATCGTATCATCAGCAAAAGCCTTGAAGGTGCGCAGAAAAAAGTAGAAGGCTATAACTTTGATGCTCGTAAAAACGTCGTTCAGTACGACGATGTGATGAATCGCCACCGCCGTGCAACCTACATCATGCGCCGTGAAATTTTACTCCAAACAGACATCAAAAAACGCGTCAAAGCCTTCGTAAAAGACGAGGTCGATTTATTAGCAAATTCACCAGACCTGCTCAGTGATAAGTTTGAAGCCATAGTGGCCGAAGTATTTCCCTTTGATAGTGAAACGATGGACCGCCTATTTGATACCGACGCCGCAAAATTTGGCAAGGTTTTGCTGCAAGAGGCTATGGAGCTATATGAGGCTCGGGAGCAAGCTTTTAGTCCGGAAATCATGCGTAAAGTCGAACGTGACATATATTTGCAAATTTTGGACAATTTATGGATGCAGCATTTAGAAAATATGGACCACCTGCGTGAGGGAATTCACTGGCTCAGCGTCGGTCAGCGTGACCCGTTAGTCGAATATCGTCGTCAGTCACAGGTTATGTTTGAAGAGATGCAGTTGGTCCTGCGCCATGACGTTACCCGAGCGCTTTTTCATGCTGAACCAGCCGAAAGCGATGCGCCGACGGAAACTGAACTGACTCGTGCTGCTCGAAAATCCGTCGATAACGCAGATAAGATTCTGACTGGCGAAGAATTCCACGAAACCGACTTCGTACCCGCTAAGCAAGAACACGCCGCCGAAAAACAGTCCCATGACAAGCTTAAAAAAGCCCGCAAACAAGAACGCAAAAGAAAATCTAAAGCTAAAAGCCGAAAGCGCAAGTAGCCTATGAAGCACACAGTCAGTGAGATAGTTCTTGATAATGGCGCCCGAGGTCTGTTTATTCACGTTAAAGACGCCAGCGTCATGAGCTTTGAAATCAGTTTCAGGGCAGGCGAATACTTGGTGGAGCGTGAAAAATGGGAAGCTCCGCATCTGATGGAGCATGTACTACTTGGTGCCAATGCGCTTATTCCAAAAGCCCGGGCATTTCAGGCTGAGTTTGAAAAGAATGGTGCTTATAGCAATGCTAGTACCGGGAGTTATGACATAACCTATGAGGCCGAATGCGCAGATTTTGAGTGGGATCGTATTGCCGATCTATTATTAATTGCGATAACTAAACCATTATTTTTGGAAGAAGAATTCAAGGCCGAGTTCGGCAATGTCCGCGAAGAGTTGATGGCCCGAAGCAATAATCATTTCCGTCATCTGAGCCTTGCGCTTCGTGAAGCCTATGGTTTTAAGGTATTGACCGACCAGACCCGTCTGCAGCTGATGGATAATGTCGAATTAGATGACATTCGCGGCCACTATGCGATTACCCATAATACAAGCAATATGCGTTTTGTAATTGCTGGACATTTGCCACCTAAAAGACAAAAATTATTACAAGGTTTGCTTGAAAATATCGAGCTGTGGGCAGGTAATGGCAGGAGCGAGTTGCCGCACGAAAAACCAAAGACGCTAAGGAGCCCATTATATATTCACAATGAAAGCGTCGAAAACCTTTATTTTTATCTAGATACGTTCATGCATCGACGTATTGAAGATGCTGAGGGGGACGCGCTAAGTCTTATCAACACCATGCTTACAGAAACGTTATATTCACGTATTTTAGGTACTGCCCGCGAGCGTGGCTTGGTGTACAGCATGAGCTCAGGCTTTGGACAGACAAAAGATTCTAGCAACTGGTGGTTCGGCGCACAAGTAATGCCTAAGAACGCCCCGGCTTTATTTAAGATTATCGTGAAAGAATTAACAGATGTATTTGATGGTAAGGTCCTTGAAAAAGATATCGCGATGGCCAAACAATATAGTCTGGGTCGTTTTCAACGGAGTGGTCAGACAGTCGGGGGTACGGCGGCTGGGTATAGCGGACGTTATTTCTTTGACGACGTTATCGACGATTATTACAAAATTCCCGAACGCATCGAGGCTGTAACCAAGCAGGGTATCATCGATATTTCTAGCGGTATGTTTACCGATCGCACCTGGGGAATGGGCTGTCTTGGCAGTTCGGGCGATAAGTTTACGACGGATTTACAATCCCAAATCCTACCTCTTTGGGAGAAGTAGTATGCAGGAAATTATCAAACGAGCCGAAACACTTAATACAGGTGTGAATAGCGCTATTGAAAAACTGGTTCTCAGTACGTTAGAGACAGACCTCGAAGCTTTAAGAGCTCAAACATCGGCCATAGGTTTCTGGGATGATAATCTCCGTGCCCAGGATGTCATGAAAAAGATCAGTAAGCTTGAAAATCGAATCACACCCTGGCGCGAGCTGGAACATTTTGTTGAGGAAATTACCGAACTTGCACATACTGACGATGAAAGCTTGGAAAACGATTTGAACCATCAGCTTGGTGAAGCCGAAACTAAATACGAAGGGCTTAAGTCACAGCTGAAATTTAATGGCAAGTTTGACGATTTTGATGCAATCATAGGCATTCACGCAGGGGCGGGGGGTACCGATGCCCAGGACTGGGCACAGATGTTACTAAGAATGTATATCCGCTTTTGCGAAAAGTCGGATTTCACGGTCCTCATGATCGATGAGTCGGCTGGCGAAGAGGCGGGTTTAAAAAGCGTTACGTTCGAAGTGTCAGGAAGTTTTGCTTATGGCAGACTAAAAGGCGAGCACGGCGTGCATCGTTTGGTTCGCCTGAGTCCGTTCAATGCAGATAATTTACGTCAGACAAGTTTTGCCAAAGTCGAGATAATGCCAAAGATTGATAAGCCGGACGTGGTAGAAATAGACGAAAAAGACCTCAAAATCGATGTATATCGTAGTGGTGGCAAGGGGGGGCAAAGTGTCAATACCACAGATTCGGCGGTACGGATTACGCATTTGCCTACAAATATAGTCGTAGCTATTCAAAATGAGCGTTCGCAGTTACAAAACCGTGAAACTGCCATGACAATCATACGTTCAAAATTAGCTCAGCTGCAGCAGGAACAGCATTTAGAAAATCTGAGCCAATTAAAGGGCCCCAACGAACAAGCCGCCTGGGGTAATCAGATTCGCAGCTATGTCTTACACCCATACAAGCAGGTCAAAGACCTTCGTACCCGCCATGAGACCAGCGATGCGGAGGGCATCTTGGACGGCAACCTAGATGAATTTATCGAAGCCTACTTGGAGCACAGCTTAGGCCAGGCTTAGTCTGGTATAATACCTCTAATGATTTTATTGGACCGGGTAACGAAGGTATATAACAGGACGAATACGGCGCTGGACCGTATTTCTTTACATGTCGAGCCGCGAGAATTCGTTATCATCATCGGTACGAGCGGTGCAGGCAAGTCTACTCTGCTCAAATTGTTAACCAAAGAAGAAAAGCCAACATCAGGTAAGATCGTTGTCGGTGGCCTGGATTATGACAAATTAAAAGACCGCGACATCCCGCTAGTGCGCCGTAAGATCGGCGTGGTATTCCAGGATTTCAAATTACTGCCCAATAAGACAGTATTTGAAAACGTGGCTTTTGCATTAGAGATTGTCGGTTACGGCAATAAAGAAATTCAACACACAGTGCCACGGGTGCTAGACCTTGTCGGCTTGAAGGGCAAAGAAAAACGCATGCCTCACGAGCTCTCAGGTGGTGAACGCCAGCGCGTAGCTATAGCCAGAGCCGTAGTGCGTCAGCCCAAAATCCTGATCGCAGATGAACCGACGGGTAACCTCGACCCTAAGCATGCTTGGGAAGTCATTAAGGTCTTAGAAAAGATTAATCGCTATGGAACCACGGTAGTGTTGACCACACACAACCAAGATATAGTCAATAAGTTGAAGCGCCGAGTTATCGCCATTAACGATGGTCGGGTAGTTAGCGACCGTGCCAACGCCGAATACAATACCAAGGACCTGCACTAGTGAGTGATTTGAATCACCGGTTGATAACTCAGGGGAGGATTATCAAGGCTGGCTGCCAGAACTTTGTCCGTAACCTGACGCTCGCTATCGCGGCCATGGCTGTCATGGTCATTACATTGACCATCATTTTATTTTCGGTTGTTGCTAACGCAACCTTCGCCAATACCATCCAAGGCCTCAACGATAAAATCGATATATCCGTGTACCTGAAAGATGACGTTACAGACGAAGAGCGCGATAAGCTTATTGAAGACACAAAGAATATCCAAAACGTCCGTAGTGTGGAATATGTTAGCAAAGATCAAGCATTAGAAGATTATAAAAAAGCCAACGCCAACAACCTCGACCTGCTATTAGCTATATCTCAGACAGATAACCCTTTGCCAGCTTCACTTCGTGTTAAGCCTCGGGATGTCAACAAAATAGATGAGATAAAAGCGTTTCTGGATCGTGGCGATATCAAAGCCTTGCAGTCCGACGAAACCTCATATTCGGGCGAGCGTCAGGTTGCGATAGATAAAATAACGGCCGCAACCTCATTTTTCCAAAAAGCTGGTGCAATCGGAGTTTTAGTGTTTGCTTTGGTCTCGATGCTTATCATTTTTAATACCATCCGTATGACCATCTTTAATCGCCGTGATGAGTTACAGATAATGCGCCTGCTAGGTGCAAGTACCAGCTATATTCGGGGACCATTTATTGTAGAAACAGTTATTTACGGCATTATTGCGGCGCTTCTGTCGGTGTCGTTGTGTGAGACAATATTTAATGGGGCCTCATATGCACTGGACGAAAGCTCCTTGCTTGTATTTGATATCACCTTTGCAAATGACTATTTCGCCAAAAACTTCTGGCTGATATTGACCGTCCAACTCGCTATTGGTATACTCATTGGTGCCGTATCGTCCATCATTGCCACGCGGCGATATCTAAAATTTAAGACCACTAAATAACTTTTACTGACTGTCTTTGGTCAAACGAAATAAGCGAGGGTAAAATAAGCTACAACTAACATCTATGCAGGGGGATAACAGCGTGTCGTAGGACACAGTGTATTTTATTGTCATATAACTTTAAGGAATGCATGATTAATCATTTTAAAATGATTAAACAAACACCCGAACTAACAAAAACAAAAATGAAACCTCACATAATCATTAAAACAGTATCGATCTCTATATTAGCTTTAGTATTCAGCGTCACGACTATCGTGAGAGCCGATACGTTCGATTCACAGATAAATAATCTGCGGGCAGAAAATAATAATCTGCAGGGTCAGCGTCAGGATCTCCAGAGCGAGGCCGCCAGTCTTGAAGCGGTTATCAGCAGCCTGCAGACACAAATAAACGACCTAAGCGCTCAAATTAATGCTAATCAAGCCAAAATGGTAGCATTAGAGGCTCAAATTGTTGAAACTGAAGCAGAAATTGAGCGCCAACGTGTGACGTTAGGCCAAAATATCCGCGCAATGTATCTAGAAGGTGATGTCAGTACACTAGAAATGTGGGCTTCAAGTAAGGACTTGAGTGAATTTCTTGATAAGGAACAGTACCGCACGACGGTACAAGATAAAGTCAAAACCACTCTGGATAGGATTACCGCTTTACGGGCAGAGCTTGAAAATCAAAAGATAACTCTAGATAAGATCTTGATCGATCAACGTACGATTCAGGTTCAACTTGATAGTCAGCGTGCAGAGCAGGCTCGCTTATTGGCACTCAATGAAGATCAGCGCAGTGCCTTAAACAGTCAAATCCAAGGCAATAGCAGTAAGATGAGTGATCTTCGCCGTGAGCAAGCAGCAGCCAACGCCCGCTTATTCGGCAACGGTACGCGCAATGTGCCTGATACTACCGGATATCCTTGGGCAGGTGTGGCATTTCCAAATACTTCATCCGATCCATGGGGTATGTATAAGAGGCAATGTGTCAGCTACACCGCATGGAGGGTTTGGAAGAGTGGTAGGCACATGCCATTTTGGGGTGGGGTCGGAAACGCAAACCAATGGGACGACAATGCCCGCCGAGCAGGTATTCCTGTAGATGGTGACCCGCTAGTCGGTGATATAGCTGTTAGTAACAGTGGCTACTACGGGCATGTCATGTATGTCGAAGCGGTTTACGGCGATGGCACAATTTACGTTAGCCAATACAATGCCAACTGGGGAGGCTCCTACTCCGAAGCCCGAATAAATATCGGTAGCCTAGTCTTCATCCATTTTTAGGGTAATAAGGAACCCCGAGCGGGCTCCTTATGCGTACCTGGGTTGAAAATACTTGTGCTTTGTGCTACACTGCCTCTGTCATATAAAAAACAAAATGACAAAAATAAAATTATCCTCACTTCCAACAGCATTTAAAGGCCTACTCCTGGCAGTATTAGTCATGGGTCTTGTAGTCCCGACCATAGCCAATGCAGACCGTTTTACTGATCAGATAAACCAGCTTAAGAACGAAAACTCTCAAAAAGAACAGGTAGTACAAGCGCTGGCAGTCGAAGCCGATAGTATTGCCGGAGTTATTGCCGGTTTGCAGACTCAGATTAATGGTCTTCAGGCTCAAATTAACACCAATCAGGCTGCAGCTGACCAGTTACAGATAGATATTACTGCGGCAGAAATCGAACTTGCTAAGCAAAAAAGTCTGATGGGCCAAAATATTCGAGCTATGTACCTAGAAGGTGATATCAGCACACTCGAAATGTTAGCATCCAGCAAGGACCTCAGTGAATTTATTGATAAGCAGCAGTATCGTGACGCTGTAAAAGACAAGATTAAATCCACACTCGACAGAGTTAATGCGCTAAAAGCACAGCTAAAATCTGCCAAAGAAGAAACAGAACGTTTGATTCAAGAAGATAATCGTCTGAAAGCACAGGCTGATGCCAACAAAGCGGAGCAAGACCGTCTGCTTGGCTTCAATCAGTCTCAGCAAGCTGACTACAACAGTCAGATTAAAGATAATAAGACCAAGATTTCAGAGCTTAAGCGCCAGCAAGTGCTAGAAAACATTCGTTTGTTTGGCGGCGGCGGTGCACCTGGTATTCCTGGTGGCGGCGGCTACCCATGGGGTAACGCATACTGTGTACACACTGGCCAAATTGGCGGTGCCTGCTATAACTACGATTGGTATTTTAACGGTGGTCCTTGGGATGTCTGGGGCTATGGTTATCGTAACTGTACGAGTTGGGTCGCATACAAGCTTGCTGCTGAGGGCAAGAGTGGCTTTAGCTACCTAGGCAACGCAGCTGATTGGCCAAGTGGCGCGGCCGCCCGCGGCCTTCGTGTGAGCTATGGAAGCGGGGCTCAGGTGGGCGATGCAGCCGTGAACCCGAACGGCTATTATGGCCACGTTATGTATGTCGAAGCGATTTTGCCTGACGGACGAGTGGTTGTAAGCGACTATAATCGTTTGGGTGACGGTTTGTATCGTGGTCCTGACGGCAACAGCGCCGGGGTTTTGAATCAAAACGGTCTGGTGTTTATCACTTTCTAATTTCTATTTTCTGGCTTCTATTCTCTAAAACTGAGATAATGATTTGGTCATTATCTCAGTTTATATTTGGAGGGTTAGTTGGAAGAGTCTACTAATATTGATAAAGAACAGAAGAACAAAAACAAGATTGGTTTTACAAAACTTATAACAATTGGATTTGTAGCACTGATGATTTTTAGTCTAGGTGTCGGCGTGGGCAGTGGTCGGGTTAACATTGGGCCTGACGCTGCTTTGCGTTCAGGTGTTAGTAAAGATTTGCCAGCCGATCTCGATTATTCAAGCGTTGAGCAGGTTTATGATTCGCTTAGAGCTAACTATGATGGAGAGCTTAAAGGCGAAGAATTATTGGACGGGCTAAAAGAGGGCTTAGCAAAGTCCACGGGCGACCCATATACCGAGTATTTGAATCCTACTGCTGCTAAAGAATTTGATGAAGATTTGAATGGTAGTTTCAGTGGTATAGGTGCCGAGCTAAGTAAAGATAAAGAACTTATCGTCATAATATCGCCAATCTCTGGCTTTCCAGCCGAGAAGGCGGGACTGCGGCCTAAAGACGTAATTGCCGAGATTAACGGCGAATCAGCTTATGATTTGAGTGTCAGCGAAGCGGTAAAGAAAATCCGCGGCGAAGTGGGTACGAAAGTTAAGCTAAAAGTTGTTCGGGATGGCAGTGAACAGTTAGATTTTGAAATTACCAGAGAGAAAATCACTATTCCTAGCGTTACGTCAGAAATATTGCCCGATAATATTGGGTACTTAAAGGTCTCAAGATTTGCTGAAGATACATCAGCCTTGAGCCGGGAAGCGGCCGTGAAATTCAAGAACGCCAATGTCAAAGGCGTGATTTTAGACGTCCGAGGCGACCCAGGTGGCCTGCTTGAATCTTCTGTCGATTTAGCTAGCTTGTGGCTCGAAAACGGCAAGAACGTATTACAGGAAAAGCGTGGGGACGTAGTAGTCAAAACCTATAATGCTAAAGGAACCCCGACTCTGAAAGGTATCCCGACGGTGGTGCTCATCAACGAAGGTTCGGCCAGCGCCAGCGAGATTTTGGCCGGCGCGCTTAGAGACAACAACGCGGCAACGCTGATCGGTCAAAAAACATTTGGCAAGGGCAGCGTACAGTCGCTCGTGCGGCTAGGGGACGATTCTGTGCTTAAGATTACGATTGCTCGCTGGTTTACGCCCTCCGGTAAAAATATCGACAAAGAAGGGATAGAACCAGACCAAAAAGTAGAACGCACCGACGAAGACTTCAAAAACAATAAAGACCCGCAACGCGACGCCGCCCTCAACTTCCTGAAGAAATAGACATTTGTAAATTTGCCAAACTGTCGAAAAGGCTTTTATCCTTGGAGTCAGTAACAGAGCTGTGCTAGAGTATTGAGCATAAGTGAGGTACAAGAAGTGGCGAAAAAGGCGACTAAGTTCGTATTTGTGACAGGTGGTGTGCTTTCCGGTCTTGGGAAAGGAATTACAGCTGCTTCTATTGGTAACCTCTTAAAAGCCCGCAGTCTTTCTGTAAACATTCAAAAATGCGACCCTTATTTAAATGTCGATGCCGGCACGCTTAACCCAGCAGAACACGGTGAATGTTATGTTACGTTTGATGGCGCAGAAACCGATCTTGACCTCGGACATTATGAGCGCTTTTTGGACCAAGAGTTGAGTAAAGCGAGTAGTTTGATGAGTGGTCGTGTGCTGATGAAAGTCATAAGTGACGAACGGCACGGCAAATATCTTGGAAAAACCGTGCAGTTTATTCCACACGTAACTGAAGCTAGCCAAGAAGAAATTCAAAAAGCCGCCGAAGGGTTTGATGTTCATATAGTTGAAATCGGTGGCACAGTCGGAGATTACGAAGGCTTGAGCTTCCTTGAGGCAATTCGTGAACTTTCACTCAAAGTTGGCCGCGAAAACTGCACATTCGTACACGTTGTTTACATGCCTTACTTGGGCGCAAGCCAGGAATTCAAAACTAAACC
>JACDFO010000028.1 GCA_013815785.1 Candidatus Saccharimonadota bacterium
TTTGAGACTACACCGGAGGGTAAATGGCTACTGGCCAACACCTACGAATACGGCTTCATCGTGCGCTACCCTAATGGCAAAGAGAACGTGACTGGCTATCAGTACGAACCTTGGCATTTGCGATTTGTTGGCAAAGAGCTAGCGATTGAAATGAATAAGACCGGCATTCAAACCTTGGAAGAGTTTTTTGGCTTGCCTGCCGCTCCTAATTATTAGTATTGCGACGAAGTAATAATGGTTACGGGTGTGTATTTGTTTAAAATTGCCGTAACTCTGTCTGTCTGAGCTTTTACACTGCTTCCCATTTGTGATTTTGCCATTAGTTCCCCTGCTTGGTCAAGCGGCACCATAGTGAGGTTCTTACGAGCTAATAAGCTATTTGCGCGCTTTTCTGCTGCCGTCCACTCATAATGCATATAGGTTGGCATAAAGCTGGTTTTAGTGACTTTCTTGGTGGCTGCATCGATATCCATTACCGCAAAACCACCGATAAGCGCTTCTGTTTCTATTTGGGTATTTAGGAAATTTCCAAGACTATACCACACGGTGCTTTCACGGCTACCATCGGCATTCTTAAGTTTTTTAACGGGCTCGAGAACATGGGGACCATGACCTAAAATCACATCAGCCCCAAGATTAGTCAGCTTTTGGGCAATCGCTTCCTGCGGACCATTTATATCGGGACTATATTCAGTTCCCCAGCGCATACTGACGATTACAAAATCGGCATTCTTGCGCGCTTCGGCTACCTGAGCTGTTGCGAGCGCATCGCTGTACACATTAATTCCAAAAGGTGTTACGGAAGCGTTGTTGGTGTAGGTCGTATAGCTGATAAAAGCTATCTTCAGGCCTTTGACGGTGAATATATCTGACTGATTCTGCTCACCCAGGGAGCGATTGGCACCTGCGACGGCCAAAACACCCGGGCGGTTATCCCAGGCCGCTACAGTGGCGTCTATGAGGCCCTGACCCTTATCATTGGTATGGTTCGTGCCAATATTGATGACATTACAGCCAACAGCTTCGATACCGCGAGGAAATGCTAACGGTGCATTAAAGACTGGGTAGCCAGAGATTCCAAACTGCTCGCCGCCAGCCGGCGTTGCCTGGTTACAAAATCGAACATCTGCTTTTTCAAAATATGGCTTCATTTTATCCATCAGTGGCAAATAATCGTAACTGCCATCAGCCTTCTTGGCATTTGCATTGATTGACTCATGACCAATCATATCTCCAGTGGCTACGAGGCGAATCGTCCCGGCTAATGCTTGCTTGGCTCGTTCTGTTTCGAGCGTTCCGTTCGGTACGCCATTGCCAGGAGGCGGCGTCTTTTCACCGTTTCCAAAACCGTAAGAACTGTTTGAATCACGCCTCTGTTTCAAAGCAAATGCCCCGCCGCCAGCCAATAAAACAAGCGCCAAACTAATGATAATTAACTTCTTCTTGCCAAACTTTTTACGATTTTTCTTTGGTTTGGCCGATGGAGCATTGCCTTGCTGGGATAATCCGGCAGACGCATAACCTAACTTGTCTGTAGCGGCTGGTACGGGTCTTTGTGGTTGCTTGACAGGCATTGGTGGTTTTGGTGTTGAAGGGACAGCCTGAGGCGAACGCACAACCGGCGCAGGTCGAACAGGCCGAGGCGACGGTGCCGCTGGCCGATTTATGCCCCTGAATCGATTTCGTAAATCATTATCCATAACAAGATTATCTTCACTCCATTATAGCTTAAGCTTAGAGATTTTTTACCACAAAGCCTGTTAGGTAGTTGTTAGTCCTTCTTTTTGTCAAGCTTGTCTAGCTTCAAACCCATGATCACAAAATAAATTACAAGTGCCACAGCCAAAAACTTGATTGACGAATCTATCAGCAGACCAAAGTTGAATGTCGAGGTGCGGTCGCTAACGTTAACCGTATACGTGAGACCACTTAAACCTTCTTTACCTACCAACAGATCAACGACTGGCGTTATGACGCTGCTGACGATATTTTTAACAAGCTCCGCGGCTTGCGTACCGATTGCCAAACCTACTGCCAAACCGACTACGCCCTGTTTGCGAACAAATTCCATAAAACCGCCAAGATGTCTTTTGACTCGTCCGGTTGGTATTTTATCGAGTTGTTCTTTTGCTGCTTCTACCTGTTTTAATACTTCTTCTTTTGTTAGCTGTTTTTCTTTAGCCATGCCACTTTACTCCTTATTTGCTTCAAGTATACGACGAACAGTCCTGAGAGAGGAATATCCTCTACTACACCCCAAAAAGAATCCTCTCTTTTTGGGGACCCCGTCAGCGCTCCGGGCCCCAGTTAAGCCGAGGTCTCGGGCTGCTCTCTCCTAGCTTCAAGAATTCGTTTGATAGCCAGGGCAAAGGCAGCTTCTTTGAGTGAAACCTCGTGTTTTACGGAGTAATCGTAGGCTTTAGAGATTGCTTCGACCATGTACCGCTCAAGTTCCGCGTTGACGCGCTCTTCAGCCCAATGTTCTTGGGCACGGTTCTGAAACCATTCTAGGTAGCTCACGACAACACCGCCGGCATTGGCTAGGACATCTGGAATAATAATCACGCCTCGTTCTGTGAGGTAGTCATATGCTTTTTCGTTTACTGGACCATTAGCAAGCTCCAAAATAATTTTGGCTTTTACAGATTTCATATTTTCTTCCGTAATCACATCTCCTAAAGCTGCGAGCACCAAAATATCGACTTCTTCTTGCAAAATGCTATCGCCCGGCAAAGGAACACTGTCATCCTCAGGAAAATCAACCAGTCTTTTGCCGGTGCTTTTATACGTGGCTAACTCTTTGGGTTCAAAACCAAAGGCAGATGATACTCCCCCGCTACTGTCACTGGCAGCAGTAAAAAGCAGCTTGGGCAATTGTTTTGGCAAAAGCGTGCCAAAAAATAAGCCAACATTTCCAAAACCTTGGATTGCTACAGTTAGTTCTTTCTTTTCTTCTCCCAAATGTTTCAAAATCTCACGCAGTGCGAATGTACCACCCAAACCAGTTGCCGCTTCTCTGCCTTCGGAGCCACCTTTACCTAATGATTTACCGGTAAAACTGGCTTTTGAAGTATCGCCCGTAACTTTTTCGTACTCATCGACCATCCAGTCGATGACAGCGGCGTTGGTGTTTACGTCGGGGGCTGGAACGTCTTTATCAGGCCCGATATGGGGACTTAAATGCGCCGCATACTTGCGGGATAATTCTTCTAATAATTCTGGGCTTAGTTCCTTTGGATTTATAGAAATCCCGCCTTTACCCCCACCAAGCGGAAGCCCGACGGCAGCAGTTTTCAAGGTCATCAGCGTCGCGAGTGCTTTGACTTCGTCTAAATTTACATCCGGATGAAAACGAATTCCACCTTTGTACGGTCCTAACGTATTATTGTGCTGCACACGAAATGCCTGGTGTTTCGTTCCATCGCTTAGTTCAATTTCAAAAACGTGCTCAGCATTTGCGCTCAGCAAAAACTCAGTGTCCTCGTCCGACAGGTTAAGTTGTTTGGATACCGTTTTAATTAACTCCTGGGCGGTTTGTAACATATAAAACTCCTTTAGCGCAGCTCTGATTGTACGCTGCCAAGGGAGTTAATTTCCAATCGGTTTTACTGGACTGTAAATTTGTTTAGGAAATCTTCGGCTCGGTAGCTGATGACCCTGCGGTGGTCTGGGTCGAGACGCTCCAAGCGCTGTACCATTGGACGAAGTCGCGGATTGTGTTTGATAACCTCACTATTTTTTTCGATAAATCGCCAGTACAGGCCATCCCAAATGTCAGACCACAGACCTCTTTCGTAATTACTTACTGCAAGAACTCCGGTGCTTGCGCTTATGTAGGGCTTTACTGTATCGGCGAATTGACCGATACCGTATGTATTAGGTATGACGGCCCAATCGTAGGCATCTACAAACAGTTCGCTGAACCATCTATGAATTTCGTCTGGGTGAATTTCGCATAAGGTCATGAGATTGGCTGCTATCATCAAGCGCTCATTCTGGTGAACGTATCCGTGGGCCAGCGTCTTTTTAGTTACCTCATCAAAGGGCGGAATGCCCAAATTTCCACTAAACCAGGCATGCCCTAACTTGCGCTGGTGTTTAAACGGGTTACTTTTTTGCATGACGCTCCCCCGCACTACGTATTCGCCACGGGTAAATTCGCGCCAACCCAAAACCTGTCGAATAAAGCTTTCTAGACTTGGCAACCCGACCGGTTCTTTACTGTCACGCTTTAGAGCTGCCTGAACGACCTGTTGAGGGCTGAGCAAACCTGTATTGAGCGAACTGCTGAGTGCGCTGTGATACAACCAAGCCGCTTGGCCATCTAAAGCCTCTTGATACGGACCAAATAGGTCGAGTCGATGGGCTACAAAATCTTCTAGCCACTTGGTGGCCTCCTGGTGGCTGGTCGGCCAGATAAAATCGGTACTGCCCGGGTTATTCGGGAAATGCTCAGTCACGTAGGCTATGGCGTCAGTAACGTACTTATTATCGCCGTACACACCAAAGCTAGGAAGTGTTTGGTCTTTTGGAAGCTTTTCGTGCGTCTGGTCATCAAAATTCCACTTACCGCCGACTGGTTTATATGTTTCATCAATCAATATATTGAAACGTTCGCGTTGCCACTGGTAAAAATCTGTAAAAACATGGTTGTGCTTGTTGGCAAAATACTCCCTAACTTCCTGATCCTTCAAGTAAAAGTTCGGAGATTGTAAAAATTCCAGCTGGGCACCATCACCACGCTCACGCCTGGCGGCGAGCAAACGGCTCGTTAAAATCTCGTTGATCGGATCAAAAATGTATACTTTTTCGAATTTCTTTATTCGGTCTAATACATCCCCGCTGCTCATGAACACATCTAGGTCTACATAATCAACTTCTAGCTTGGCCGGCCACAGTACCTCCTCTACATAACGTCGCATGCTAGCTCGGTGCAAAATTAACTTTTGCTTGTGTACTCGCATTGGGTGCTGCTGGTCAACGCCAAAATATAACGGCTCCTCGACCAAAATTACCGTATCCACCTGCGGCAACATGTCGCCGGGGAATAGTTGGTGTGGGTACAGAATCAACGCTGTTTTCATATAGTTACGACAATTATACCGCTTACGCCTTAAGGTTGACTAATTAATTTAATGCTAGACTGTTACAGATATGAAATTAGTTATTATCTTTCTTATATTAGTGTTCACAGGTGTTGGTATTGCAGTGTTCACAACGAAAAAACCCGAACTGGTTAAGATAAATCCGGGTGTACCTGAAGGAAACATTGTGTATCTGCCACTGGGCGATTCATATACTATTGGCCAAGGTGTTTCTGAGTCGGAGCGATGGCCAAATCAGCTTGCTAGCGAGCTAGAAAAGACTGGAATCGGGCTTACTATCGGCGCCAATCCTTCTCGCACTGGGTTTACCTCGCAGGATTTGATTGATAATGAACTCCCCTTTCTAGCCCAGACGAAACCTGATTTTGTGACTGTACAGATTGGCGTCAATGACTGGGTTCAAGGTGTTCCAGCTCAAACCTTTCAGAAAAATCTGCAAAATATCCTTGATCAACTACAAGCTGCGCAAGCTAAAATATTAATCGTAACCATTCCAGATTTTGGCAAAACACCATCTGGTGCAGGTTTTGGCAAGCCAGAAGAAATCACTGCCGGCCTTCAGGCGTTCAATAAAATTATTCAAGGCGAAGCAAGCAAGCGAAACATCCCTGTTGCTGACGTCTTTGCAAGTAGTCAGCAAGTTACGAATGATTCCGCGTTAGTTGCGCCAGACGGCCTACATCCATCCGGCAAACAATACGCTCAGTGGACAGAAATCATCCTCCCTCTCACCATAAAACTACTAGATCAATAGTATACCGAACTTACATGTGGTCTGGGGCTGAGATGTTTAGAATGCTAAGACCGCTTTTTAGAGTGTCGGCATATTTTTGAACCAATTGCAGTCTGACTGACTGGCGAGGGTCATCTATGACGCGGTTATGTTCGTAAAAACGATTGAATGTCTGAGCTAGTTCGTATAAATATGTACAAACAAGATGTGGCATAAGCTCGCTTACCGCCTTACCGACAACTTCGTGGTATTCGCCAACTTTGCGCAGCAATGAACGCTCATCAGCCTCGAGTTCGGTGGTCAAGCCTTCCAGCTCAACAGTTGATTTAGCCAAAATACTTCGTGCGCGGGCATGCGCGTACTGCAAATACGGCCCAGTGTTGCCCTGCAGGCTTGTAGATTCTTCGATATCAAACATAACGTCACTGCCTATGCGAGCTTTTAGAAACTGGTAACGCAGTGCCCCCGTGACGATATTGTCCGAAGCTGCGCTGCCACGCTGCGCAACTGCCTGAGAAATTTGCTCAAATAGCCAACCAATTTCAAGTACGTCGCCGTCCCTTGAGCTCATTTTGCCTGTAGAAAGTTTGACTGTCCCCGTAGAAATATTAGTCGTCACGCCCGCTAGTTCAGGTAAACATAGCTCAGCGGCTTTGATAACGCCCTTGAAGTAATCCCGCTGTTCTTCGGCTGTCACAATCATGCTTTTTTGAGCCTGAAAATCTTGATGCTTAAGTTGTATGAGTCCAAGGTCACGAGCGCCATACAAACCCCTGCCCTTGGAAGATACGAAGACATTATCAAAACTGCCGTACTTTGAACCAGGGAATACATATGCTCCGTCGTTTTCTATGAATACACCTGGCGTGTGAGCTTTTACGGTTTGGACACCCAAAGCATCAGCCTGACTTTCAAGGTAGCGTTTTTCGATCGGCTTATTACCTAGCCTGGCAACATTAGAATCAATCTCGCGAAAACTCCAATCCATACAAACCTCATATACTTCGCGATAAACCGGGTCTTCGCGGGTAAATGAGTCGCTGGCGAGCTGGTCAATTTCGGCCTTGGCGGTTTCGTCTTCTTTATAGGCACGTGAACCTTCTGCATACATTTTAGACATAAGACTATTGCGTTCAGCATCTGCAATCGTATGCAGTTTTGCAGGATTACCTTCCACAAACTTCAATAAGCTGTACATGCTACGACCTACGTGTTGCCCGATGTCACCGTGATAGCTAACCCTATGTATTTCTGCACCGGCGTACTCAGCGAGGTTAGCGATAGTGTCGGCAATTATGGCGTTAAAAGCGTGTCCGATATGCATTGCTTTGAACGGGTTCGGATTATTAGTCTCGATGACCACTTTCATGTCTGAAGCAAGCTTACCCGTTTGAATTTTTGCTAACTCCCACAAAACTGAATCGGTCAGTCTGATATTTATAAACCCTGGGCCGGCAATTTCAAGACTTACTATGTCGTCAGAGGATATTTCGGCCTTTATCGCTTCTGCTACCTCACGTGGATTTTTTCCGAGCTGTTTGCTAATACGCAAAGCGATGTTGGTGGCATAATCACCAAATTGTTCGTCAGGACGCGTGAGTTCTGGCTCGATATCAACATCGAACAATTTTTTGCACACATTTTTGATTACTACGGCAATCTCTATCATCTTAAGCCAAGTATAACAGATTAGCGGTTGTTTCTAAGAGCATGGACGAACTGCCAGGCGACAATGTATATGCTGCTCAAAAGCACGAAGAATAACGCAGTCGTACTGAAGACTTCAGAATGTGTCAGCGGGTTGATAACGCGTTCAGACACGTCGAACAATATGCCCGCCGGGTTTACTAAAATGTCCCAGGTGTTCCAGCGCAAATCGCGGCCAAGGTAAATCGCAAAACTACATACTAGAAGCACTACGCCGACGAAGCCGTGCACATAATCGCGTCGAAACCGTGTTAACAGTTCGGTTTGCATAAGATAAATACTGGCGTAGCCTGCTACAAAACCATTAAAGATAAAGCTCATGAACATGACCGCATCAAAAAGAATACTTACCTCCCCTGTACTATGCAGATGAATCAAATCACTGACTAAATAAAAACTATTCGGTAAAAAGCCCAGCCACAGAAAACTTAAGACGATATTCGGCCACGTAAGCAAACGGCTTGTAATAAGCCGTTTTCGAAGTAAGAGCACAATTCCTAGCGGAACCCAGGCTAGCAATAGATTCCACAATAAGAACCAATAACGTATATTCTGGGATTGCTGAACACGAATAATAAACAAGGTAGCACTCACGAGATTTGATACCAGTAGTGCCGCCCCTAACCGTTGGTAATTTGTTAACCCGGGCTCAACTGTCCGTTTCATATAACAGTTAGTATACCACTACCCCTGTACTGTTATACTAACAGTAGAATGAAACTGATGATTATTAATGGTAGCGTCCGTGAGGGTCGCCGGGCAGACACTGTTCAAGCTTGGGTTGTAGGTGTCCTAAACCAAGACACCGAGCTTATGCTTGACGTCGTTGACCTAAAAGAATTAGACTTGCCTTTTTTTAATGAAGCCCTCAACCCTTCAGATGCTAACGGTCAGTTTAAAAATCCTAAGGGTACGGCATGGGCAGCACGTGTGGCTGCCGCCGATGCATTCTTGTTTATTACGCCCGAGTACAATCATGGTCCGAGTGCGGTACTCAAAAATGCCATCGATTGGGTTTACGACGGTTGGCTGAACAAACCCATTGGCTTCGTTAGCTATGGCGGTGTTGCCGGTGGAACCCGTGCAGTACAACAATTGTTGCAAAACGTGTTGCACGTTAAGATGTTTCCCATTTCAGCCAATGTTGCTATACCGAATATCAGTACGGCTTTTGATGAACATGTCAAGCCAAACTTTCCCAGTCTGGACGACAATCTGCATAAAAGTGTGGCCGATATTAAGCAGTTACACTATCGCCTTCGAGCTTAAGATTACTATAGGCTATAATAAGCAGTAATGAAGCTTGTAAATTCCTTTCTGGATACATGCCGGAACGCGGTTCGATCGGTTATGCGCGAAGTTGCAAAAGGACTTAATAACTTCACTGGTGGCAAGTTATCCCCAAATGCCGTAACTATTTTTGGCTTGTTGATGCACATACCGATTGCTCTGTTGATTGCTAAGGGCTACTTCGGCTACGGTGCTGTTCTGTTAGTTATTTTTGGTTTGTTCGACACACTCGACGGCGAGCTGGCGCGTCTGCAAAAACGTGCGTCGGCGGCTGGTATGCTACTAGACGCCAGTACAGACCGTATGAAAGAAGTACTGCTCTACACCGGTGTTGCCTATGCATTGGCAAGCTCCGGCCGTGTTCATGCCATAGCTTGGGTCGTGGCGGCCTGCGGCTTTAGCATCTGTGTCAGCTATGTCAAAGCCAAGGGCGAAATGGCCATGAAAGACAGTGATTTATCCGCAAACGAAATCAACCGGCTGTTTGCTGACGGACTTATGCGTTTTGAAGTGCGGATGTTCTTGCTCGTGGTTGGCCTCGCAACTGACCGACTACTGCCGGTAATCATTTTTATCGCTGTTTTGTCTGTGTACACTGCCCTGACACGTCTGGTTCGTATTAGTCGAAAGTTAACATGAGACGTGCAGTCCGGAAGATAGACTATGTTTCGAGTTGATCTGCATACACATTCTGTCGCTTCGCCCGACGGCGGCATCAGCATGCGGCAGTACCGTAAAGCTTTCGAAACCGGATTACTCGATTGTATTGCCATTACAGACCATAATCGCATAGATTTTGCGACACAAGCTAAAGCGGAATTAGGTGAACGAATCATCATTGGCGAAGAAATCATGACAACTTTAGGTGAAATCGTTGGCTTATACCTGAGCGAAGTGGTTCAGCCTGGCCAAACACCGGGGGAAACTATTGCTGCTATCAAAGCCCAGGACGGAATCGTGTACATTCCACATCCGTTTGAAACAATCAGAAAAGGTTTACATCCGGCAACACTTGATGCAATTGCGAATGACGTGGATATTGTGGAAGTCTGCAACGGCAGAGCCCTAGCCCAAAACCGAAGCCAGCAAGCGCTTGTATGGTCTAAACTGAATGCGATATCAGCCGCTGCTAGCAGCGACGCACATGGCTTGCATGGTTTAGGTAGGACGTATACTTCGTTAGCAGAGATTCCGACTCAAGATAATCTGGTAAAATTAGTAAATCAAGGCGTAATGAACACCAGTAGAGCTGTACTAAGAAGTCTGCTATATCCGAAATATCATACGATGCGTAAAAAACTTTCTAAGAGGACCTGATGGAATTTTTGATTAGTGCATTCTTGTTCTTTTTGCCCGCGGGTGTCGCAAACGCGACGCCTGTTTTTGCGAATCGTATACCATGGTTACGCCGATGGAAAACACCGCTTGACCTTGGAAAGAGTTGGCGCGGGATAAGACTAATGGGAGATAACAAAACATGGAGGGGGCTTATTTCTGGAACCGTCATGGGCGGTGTTACAAGTTTACTTACAAGTTACTTTTTTATTCCTAACTCGGGTGATCCATTGTTTATATTTTTGGTTGGTGCAGCACTAGGCGCTGGGGCATTGACGGGCGATGCAGTAGAAAGCTTTGTGAAAAGGCGCCGCGGTGTTATGCCCGGTAAAAGCTGGTTCCCTTTTGACCAAACAGATTATATTATCGGCGGCTTGGTTTTTGTGTATCCACTAACCTTCATACCATTTATTCTAATGATAGCCATCCTACTCTTATATTTCGGCTTACATCTATTGGTCGGTTATCTTGGTTTCTTGCTCGGCTTCAAGCAACACCCAATTTAATCGTCTAGAGACGTTTTGAACTTTTCAATTAGATCTACCGGGGTCGGGTTGAGCCCATTTAACAGCGCTGTGTAAAGACTAACAAAATCACCGAGAGCAATAGTCCAAAGCAAATGCTCAAGCACGGTTCCGCCTTGAGCTTGGATGACGTGGGCTGCCGGACGTTTGCCAGACAGTAAGCGATCAGTTACTTCAAAACGTTTTTGAATACGCTCGTGCTCCAAGCTACTTCGCAGGTCGATTACTGCATACGGCTTGTCGACAGGATGACTGCTCCACCCCAGGAATTCATTGTGATTAAACTCTGGCAGCGCATTGCACCAGGCGATATTCTTAGCATTTTCATTAAAACTGATTTTCCATTTATAGGCGGCCGGGAACAACTTAGGACCAGCATAGATGACGGGTGATTTACCAATACACTCTAGTGCCAATTGTTTGGCGAGATTATCTTTAGTTGCAACAGTCGGCAGCCAGCTACTCACTATATTTTTTACAAACTCACTCTCGGACTCTAAGGTGTTAGCGGCATTTTGCTCGCCGTTTAAACCGGCTTTATCAAGAATAGTAGCCAACGCTTTTAGGCTGGCAAGTGCACCAAAACGGGGTTGCCCCACATCTGGCAACCTGGCAATAGGGTAGTTATTTTCAGTTGCGATATCAGCCAGTTTTCCACCGCTGGCTATAATGGCTAATTGTGCGCCCTTTTGTTCTGCCTGAGCTAGTGCGTTAAATGTTTCTTCGGTATTACCCGAATAGCTCGAAGCAATAAACAGTGTTTTGGGTCCGACGTATGCAGGAATGTCGTATGCACGACAAATTTCAAACGGCACATTTATCTTCGGCCAGGAAGTAGCAATAAGTGCCGCCAATGCCGACCCGCCCATTCCCGCGAACACAACATTCTCGATCTGCCCTGCTTGATCGTTCCAACCCTCAAGGTCATATACCGTATTTAGTTGATGCCACTGTTTTTCGGCTATACCCAGGGCGTCTTGAGCGTCTCGGTCATGGATATATTTTAGGTCGTCGAGCATTATGCCTCCTTTAAATCGGTCGTTCTGTGTACTCTATTTAGCTTACACTACCTCGATGCTTATGCTATATTATTGCTATAGATTAATGACAAGGGTGGGGTACATAGACTTATGTTCGGTCAAAACAACGACAATCAAGATCCGCAGACAATTCAAAATAACATGGCAGGACCTGGCTCAGAAAATAACCCGCCAGCTGGTTTTTTTAATCCCAGCGCACCGAATCCACCCCAACAGCCATTTGGCACCAATGATAATAATGGCCAGGTCATAGCAGATGTTAGTGCTCCCGTATTGGCAGACCCGAATCCGACAGATTTTACTGCACCCTCAACTCCTGCTGATGGCCCTGCCCCAGTGAACACCATGCCACCACCACCTGATGCCAGCATTACGCCTAGCAACGACCACCTGCTTAGCATGAAGCAAGAGGCCTTGCAGCATCTTAATCCGCTAGTAAGCCACCTAGACCAAGGTCCGGAAGAGAAATTCCGAACCGTCATGATGATGATTCAGGCCAGTGACGACCACAATAAGCTCGGTGAAGCCTTTGACTTAGCGAAGCAAATTACAGATGACAAGACTCGTGCGCAAGCCTTGCTTGATGTAATAAACGAAATAAATTACTTCACCCAACAACACTCGAACTAGGATTGGGCGCGGCGGCGGGTGACTATGTTGTGTGCTGCAGCACCTACTACCGTAGTAACTGCTACTATACCGACTATGTCGCCAGGGCCGGTGTTAGGCAGTCCATTGCCTGCGGTTGGCGTGGTGCTTGGTGTTGTCGATGGAGTTGGTG
>JACDFO010000029.1 GCA_013815785.1 Candidatus Saccharimonadota bacterium
GCCGTATACTGCATCAAAAATTCAAAGCCGGTTTGTTCGAGGCAATACCAGTTAGTAGCGGCCAGGAAGATGTTGGGTCAAGCGAACATCGTGTACTTGCCCGCAGTGCCGTTGCAGCCTCAGCAGTGCTGCTGAAGAATGAAAAATCCCTATTGCCATTGTCAAAAAATAGCGCACCCATACTGATTGCCGGAAGTGGGGCTGATAACGTGGGGCGGCAATCTGGGGCCTGGACGATTGAATGGCAGGGTGTAGATGGTAATTGGATGCCAGGAGTGACTTCTATTTTGAAAGGACTGCGTGAGGTTGCCGGCACTACACCTTTTGAATACGAAAAAAACGCTAATTTTAAGCCCGGTACAAGAGCCGGAGTTGCTATTGCTGTGGTTAGTGAAAAGCCATATGCGGAAGGCTTTGGCGATAACCCTAAACCTGGCCTCGATAAAGCCGATTTAGAAGTTATTGAACGCTTGCAAGCTATAAGCGACAATGTAATTATTATAGTCATTTCCGGGCGTCCATTATTGATAAGCGAACAGATAAGAAAAGCTGACGCAGTAGTGGCAGCATGGTTGCCTGGCAGCGAGGGTGCGGGCCTGGCTGACGTGCTTTTTGGCAACCAGCCTTTTAGTGCCAAACTTCCCTTGCCTTGGCCAGCAAGTTTAAGCCAAGTCCCGATTAGTTTTGGTGGCAGAACTAATGACGGCTCTCAACCGTTATTTTACCGTGGTTTCGGCCTGTCAACCTCGTTATAGGATTTTCATAATGGCTGGGGCGGAGGGATTCGACCTACCTTTGGCAGGCCCGAAACTACATCTTTCAAAACAAGTTTTGAAGAGTAGGTTTCCTTGCAACATGCCACTGGCATGTCTCACCCCGAATTTTTTCGGATGTTCGAATCTCTCAAGCCAACTAAAAAGCCCAGACGAGCTGAGCTCATTAGTTGGCTGGGGCGGAGGGATTCGAACCCCCGAATGCCAGTACCAAAAACTGGTGCCTTACCACTTGGCCACGCCCCAATATATTGTTTGCGTTTAGTTTTACACTGCGTTTAGGGCTTTTTGGCACTGAATGCCAGTACCATCTTATTATTTTGTTGTGTTACCACAACTGGTGGCGCCTTACCGCTCGGCCACGCCCCACCGTCACTGATGAGTAACAGAGAGATTTTAGCTTAGTTCTCTTGTAATGACAAACTTAGCTGACCTGCGTCTCAAAATCCCACAAAAACACTCGGTCATTTGCAACAGCAAATAACCTGTCAAAAATTTCCAGTGTTTTATTAGAGGTTTTGAGCCTTGGGTCAGCTGGCGCGTAAGCTAAACTCACCTAGGTGTTGGATTCGGTTGTGGAGCTGATAAAGGTACATTTCTGCATCGTCTTGTGCAATATCGCCATGATTAACAGCAAGCGTAACTTGTTCCCAGGCATTTTCTTCTATAACGTTTCTTTGGTCGGGGGTGAGCTCTGCTGGCTGAAGTCCATCACTAAAAACAAATGAGCCGGCGAAATTGCCATCAAAAACATTCATGTACTTTCCTTCTTACTGCAATTAAAGTTTATAACCCTCTGAACTCCCACTATGCGCGCTTTTTTTACAGAGTCAAGTGCTTTTGAACAACGTTTTTATTATTTGATAGGACTCTCGCACTTTTCTACAGCCCCAGGCCTTTCCTGAGCGGCTATGAATTTCCATCTTTCTGTCAGTGTATCTTTGGCTACCCCTCCAGCAATCTAAAAGCTCATAACACACTCAGCCTAAACCTGTAATCTGCACAAAAGTGCAAAAGTCCTATATGAGTAAGCTATACTGTTAAGCATATGAGGATTCTGGAGCCAAAACAGTTAAAAACTGAACGGCCTAAGCGTAAACATGGTGTATCTAAAATAGTCCCGATAACTATCGTTTTGGCACTGCTGATTGGTTTAGGTGTATATGTGTACGCCTTGCGCTACGTGACATCGGCTCCTGTAGTTAATAATGAAACGATAGACGAAGATACGCCACCGGTAGATGATCCGTTTTCGATTGTTCAAAAACCCTTAAAGCAGCTGAGTGGTGATGGCTTTAAGGATTTGTATCTTGCTGTTGCCTATCCGAACACACAAGAAATTGTTGATCCGCCACCTATCACGGGCAATTCTGGCGCTGATGCCAGGATTCGCGCTGCGGCTGAAGCGCGTGGCTACCGGCTAAGTCGAATTCCCATGGGTGCCATTGTAAAGCTCGAGAATGAGCCAAGGCTCGATGGAGATGATTTATTGCAAGCACTGGCAGCAAATGCTTGGTATAAGCTCAAAGACGCCGCCAGGCGTGACGGATTCCCCATCAGTTTGATTTCTGCATACCGCTCGCCTCAGTATCAGCGCGATTTGTTTACGCAGCGGTTGTTTGATAGAGGTGTTACTGCCGAACAGCTGGCCAGCGGTGCCGGTGATTCCGCCATAAACGCCGTGTTGGAAATAACTGCCGTACCAGGTTTTTCGAGGCACCACACTGGCTATACGGTGGATTTTTGGTGTGAAGATGGCAGTACTAGTTTCTTGGGGAGTAGTTGTTACAAATGGATTAGCGCCGATGGCTATAGAAAAGCCATGGAGTTTGGTTGGATTCCTAGCTATCCAGAGGGTGCCAGTGAGCAAGGGCCGGAGCCAGAGCCGTGGGAATACGTGTGGGTTGGCGACGCCGTCAGACAACAGTAGTTTATTATCTAAAATGCTTATGCTATAGTAAACGATTATGGTAAAAAAATCTCAAAAAACCTTTAGAGTAACTCAGAAAAAAGTAATAGCAATCATGCTTGCTGCATTAATTATTGCAGGTATTGGCTACATAGCTTTTATGCAAAAAGTAATGCAAGTTAGAATTGACGAGCTTTCAACAATAAAAATTGGAATGCTGATATTAGAAGCTGAAGATAGTCTCAACAGCCCCATACTTACCGATGCGCAAACTGGTGATCGCTACATTCCTGAAGCAAGGCTACGGCTTCCTGCTAACAGTTTTTCAGCTAATCGACTGAAATATTTCTACAGTGCCAAAAGTGGGGATACTCACGAAGAAGTGAGGCTTTCAAGTGTTGCTGCTGTTAATGCCCCAAGAGTTAAAATAATGAGCGCAACAAGTATTGAAAACTTATTTGAGGCTGTAGCGCAACTTCAAGCATGTTCACGAGGGTTTAGATTGACGTTTGAAAAGATTGCTCAGCCTGAGGAGGATTTGACATTAGTTTTTGAAAAAAATTTAAAAGATGGTCGACTACTCAGTGTAAATGCTGAAGACAGTTGCAATACTCCCGATTATTTTGATTTAGAGTATTTAAAACAAATAGATAGTTACTAAAAAATCTCCTTCAGGCTTGCGTTTACATTTGCCGGTAACGTAAAGTTAGGTGAATGCCTAAAAACGTAGAGAAAACGGATATGGATAAACATATTCAACCACTGGTTATGAACGGCCTTCGCGGTCGAATGCTTTGCATACCTCCAAAAGCTAGTAAAAAGCGTGAGATTCTGCTTATTTATGGCCAGCATGCCAGTATCGAGCGAACGTATAGCTTGGCAGATGAATTTAGCAGATATGGCACCGTTACCCTGCCTGATTTGCCTGGTTTTGGCGGTATGGATGCACTATATAAAATCGGAATGAAACCAAACCTCGATGAAATGGCGGATTATTTGGCGGCCTTTGTAAAACTACGCTACAAACGTAAACGTGTGAGTATTATTGGGGTTTCGTACGGATTTATTGTGGCTACGCGCATGCTGCAGCGCTATCCTGAGCTGGCTCGCAAGGTTGATATTGTGGTTAGTATCGTCGGCTTTGCTCACTACGAAGACTTTATGTTCAAGCCGTCGACGCTTCGACTTATGCGCGCGACTACAAAACTGTTCAGTTTTATGCCAACTGCCTGGTTTGCCAAAAATCTATTATTACGTGGCCCTTTTATTCGTGGTGCATATACCTTAGTAGCAGACAAACATGCGAAGTTTAAAGATGCAGGACCGGCCGAACGTAATAAGCGGATCAAATTCGAGATTATTCTATGGAAAATAAATGATATCCGTACGTATATGCACACGATAAACGGCATGCTGTATTTGGATTTGTGCGATAAGACGGTTAAGTTGCCGGTCTACCATGTGAGTGTGGATGGCGATCAATATTTTGATAATTACAAAGTGGAACAGCATATGCGCGTTATATTTACAGATTTCAAGCTATTCCCAGCCAAACTTAACGCTCATATGCCAACCATCGTGGCATCATCTAAAGAAGTTGCACCTCTGATACCGCCTGGGCTTCGTTATCTTCTGTCAAAACCTGTATAATACCCCTTAAGATGTTACAAAATGAGCACGTGCGCCTCAAGATAGGTTTGGTTTGTCCATATAACATTACAAAAGGTGGCGGAGTACAGGAAGGTATCTTGGCGATTCGGCATGAGCTTGCTGCCCGTGGCCATGATGCCAAAATTATAACTCCCCTTCCCAGAGATGTTAACGCACATGATTGGCCAGACGTTATATTTATTGGTACCGCTACAGATGTTAAATCACCGTTTGCTACAACGGCGCAGATATCCGTAAGTTTGAAAAATGACGAAATAGAACGTGTACTGGCGCATGAGCATTTTGATGTTTTACACTTTCATGAGCCATGGGTACCCATGATGAGCCGTCAGTTACTGGGCAAAAGCGAGGGCATTAATGTTGCTACCTTCCACGCGCGTCTGCCAGATACGTTGATGAGCAAGACTATTGAGGCCGTCGTAACTCCATACACGAAGCCTTTGGTAAAACGGCTCGATGGTCTGACTGCTGTTTCAAACGCGGCCGCCGAGTATGTACAAGGCCTGACTAAGAAACCTATACACATTATTCCTAACGGTATCGACTTAAAAAAGTACAAAGCTGTGAACCAAAACCAGATTAACAAGCCTGAAAGCACAAAAACAATTTTGTTTATCGGACGGCTCGAGAAACGTAAAGGAGTCAAGTACCTATTAAAAGCCTTAGGATTAGTTCAGAAACAGATACCCGAGGTCCGACTCATAATTGCTGGCGAAGGTCCAGACCGCGAAAGACTGGAACTTTTAACAGCTCAACTTAATTTAAAAAACGTTGAATTCAAAGGTTTTGTGGATGAAGCCACAAAGATGGAACTACTGAGGCAGGCTGATGTGTTCTGTTCACCGGCACTATATGGCGAGAGTTTCGGCATAGTGCTGCTGGAAGCTATGGCAATGAATCTACCGATCGTCGCAGGTGATAACCCAGGCTACAAAGCCGTTTTGCAAGAAAGAGGCAAACTGTCGTTAGTGAGTCCTAAAAACACTGAAGCATTTGCTCGTCGTTTAGAAGTATTTCTAGAAGACGCAGAATTGCAAGCAATCTGGCGCAATTGGGCTAGCATGTACGTTAAAGCGTTCGATTATCCTAAAGTGGTCGATAAATACGAAGAACTTTATAGAGAGTTGTTAAAAGCACGATGAAAATTGGGTTTGTGCTTGATGATTCGCTAGATAAATCCGACGGAGTGCAGCAGTATGTTCTGACGCTTGGTCAGTGGTTTCAAGCTCAAGGCAATCAAGTGCATTACTTGGTCGGACAAACCGCACGGACTGACATAGCAAACGTACATAGCCTAAGCCGTAATATCCAGGCCAGATTCAATCAAAATCGTATGAGTACGCCCTTGCCTGCTTCGAAGCTAGCGATTAAAAAGCTTTTGGCAGCCGAAGATTTTGACGTACTGCATGTACAATTGCCATATAGTCCACTGCTGGCTGCACGTGTCATTCGCGGTGCTACGCCTAAGACTTTAGTCGTCGGAACATTTCATATCGTTCCCTATTCAAAGTTCGAGTCTGCGGCAGCATATACGCTAGGGCTGGTGTTAAAACGCAGTTTGAAGCGGTTTGACGCTATATATAGCGTGTCGGAACCAGCGAGAATTTTTGCGAACCACGGTTTTGGAATCAGTTCCACGGTAGTTCCAAACGTCGTAAACCTAGCTAAATATAAAAACGCTAAACCTTTCAAACGTTATGATGACGATACGGTTACAATCGTTTTTTTGGGCCGGTTGGTAGAACGAAAAGGCTGCATGCTCTTGCTGGAAGCACTGGAAAAACTTCATAAAAAAAACAAGTTGGAACGTGTCCGGGTGCTAATTTGTGGCAAAGGACCGCTGCAAGCTACGTTAGAAGCATATGTGCGAGCCAAGCACTTAGGACACATAGTCCACTTTACGGGTTATTTGGACGAAACTTCGAAGGCCAAGTATTTATCTAGTGCAGACATAGCTATTTTTCCTAGTACTGGCGGCGAAAGTTTTGGTATTGTGCTTATCGAGGCTATGGCAGCTGGTGCGCGCGTCGTAATCGGTGGTGACAATATTGGTTACAGATCAGTGCTGGGCCAGAAGCCTGAACAGCTAGTGAGTCCTTCTGACACGGGAGCTCTCGCTAAGACTTTGCATCATTATATCTCGAGTAATCGAGCCCGAATGCAAGCATACAAATGGCAACAAGAGCATATAAGAAACTTTGACGTGCGAGTCGTTGGTAACCATTTGCTACAAGAATACGAATCAATGATTGCAAAAAGACACAATAATACGGATAATAAAGAATAATTATGGCAAGAGCTTATTTCAGGTCACACTTCCACATAAATTTGTATCTTGAATCTCGAAAGGTAGACGAGTATGAATTCTAAATATCCAAACGAGGTTACAGTGTCGAATAGGACGGTGGTGCGAATCATTCTCTTGACGATCGCAACATTTTTAGCTATCCGCTTTACTTCCAATGTAGCAAATGTTCTGGTACTGATATTCGTAGCTTTTTTCTTGGCTTTAGCACTCAACCCGGCCGTGGGTTGGATCGCCAGAAAACTTCAGCTTAAAAGTCGTGCAGCCGCAACTGGTATCGCATACCTGCTTGTATTAATAGTGCTGGGGGCATTTTTAGCTTATGTAGTACCGCCCCTGGTCAGACAAACGGTAGATTTTGTAGCGGACGCTCCACAAACGATAGACAATTTAGAAAATGACGGTGGTGTTGTCAGTGATTTTATTCAACGCTATAACCTCAGCGAGCAGCTTGATGGTTTTACTGCTAATTTGCAGGAACGCACCAAAGATTTACAGAAACCAATTGTAGCTTCCGCAGGACGCGTTGGTAGCGCGATGCTGTCGATACTTACAGTGCTTGTTTTGACCTTTATGATGTTAGTAGAAGGTCCTGTTTGGATTGCCCGCTACTGGAAACTACAACCTAGCAAACGTCGCGAACACCACAAGCAGTTAGCTGCCAAAATGTACCGGGTAGTAACCGGATTCGTAAACGGCCAGTTACTTTTGGCATTGATAGCTGCCAGCTTTGCATTCATTGTACTGCTGATAGCCAGCACCTTACTTGAAGTTTCAGTAAATGCGGTGGCTCTGGCCGGTATTTTAATATTTACAGGATTGATACCGATGATTGGTAACACTATTGGGGGAATTATTGTAACCCTAGCTTGTTTGTTTGTTTCTGCACCTTTAGCGCTTATTATGGCTGTATTCTTTGTGCTGTATCAGCAGATAGAAAACATATCGTTGCAGCCATATATACAAGCAAAATATAACGAGCTCAGTCCTTTACTCGTATTTGTAGCCGCACTGCTTGGTATCGGATTTGGCGGCCTGCTGGGCGGTCTAATAGCTATTCCCGCTGCTGGTTGTGCGAAGATTCTTCTCGAAGATTATTTAGAACGCCGCGAAGCGAACTAAAAACCTCACACTTAATTGATTAACTGGAGATTAAATACGAGACCAGATTGGTCCGTGATCGGTGTCTCGAACTTCTACGCCTTGCTCTTTGAGCTGATCACGTAGTTCATCAGATTTTGCCCAATCCTTTGCATCCCGAGCTTTCTGACGTTCAACTATAATGTTTTTCTGCTGAGGATTTATGTCGTTGGAGTCAAGCAAGCCCAGACCAAGTAATGTGTCTAATTTTGTAAGAAAATCAATAAAACTTTTTTTGGAATTATTTGGTAGATATCCTAGCTCGTTTAATTCGTCCATGAATTCTGTAGAGATAGTTGCAAATGCCATAGGTGTATTCAAATCAACTTCTATGTATTCAGTAACAGCTGCCGAAACGTTATCAAATGAAATTTCGGAATCATTATCTACTACTTGCCAACGTAAATCAGCTACGGTCCGCCATCCTTGAAGTCGAGTTTGAGCCGCATCTAGATTTTCCCAAGTAAAGTTCGACTGACTTCTGTAATGGGACTGAAGGACCATCAGACGAAAGGCTAGCGGGTCGTAGCCTTTTTCCTTGATGTCCTGCAGCCTGTAAAAATTGTTGAGTGATTTACTCATCTTTTTGCCATCTACTAGTAAGTGCTCATTATGCACAAAATATTTGGCGTATAGATTACCCTTGCCTGCCGTACTTTGAGCGATTTCATTTTCGTGATGTGGAAATATGTTATCTACGCCACCAGTGTGTATATCAAACGGCTGACCTAATGACTGAACACTCATCACCGAACACTCTACGTGCCAACCAGGCCTACCAGTCAGATCATGGCCATCTAGGTCAAATTGCCAAGCTGGCTCACCGGCTTTTTTGACTTTCCATAATGCAAAATCGTGCACATAATCTTTGTCGTATTCGTCGTTGGCTATTCTGGCGCTGCTGGTGTTTTCCTCAGTCAATGTCAATAATTGACCGTATTTTTTGCCGCTAGCACGGTACTTTTCTATCGAAAAATATACTCCGTCGTCGGTAATATAGGCAAAATCATCCTCAAACAACTCTGTGATAAGCTGACGTATACCTTCGATGGAATTAGTAGCATACACAAACTCCGTGGAAAAGACGTCATTGCCAATGTCAGCAATATCGTTTAGAAAAATGTCAGCATAATTGGTCGTCAATTTTTTGAGTGCTTCTTCTGGCGCCAAATCCGGATAATTCTCTAGACTACGTTTGATAGTTTTGTCGTCAACATCGGTAAAGTTCATGATATGACGAACGTTTAGTCCACTTGCTTGCAAAGTACGTCGTAACGTATCTACATACACATACGCACTTAGATTACCAATGTGGATATGGTCGTAAACGGTTGGTCCACATGAATACATACGCACATTGTCATTACTTTGTGGGTTAAATTCTTCAGTTTGTCGTGTAAGTGTATTGTGGAGTTTCATCTGGTTTTTCCTGTTCAAGTTTAGCAATAAGTTCTGTGGCAACCTTAATACATTCTGACTTAACTTCATTAAAAGGACGTCCGTCTTGCAGCTTGAATCCGCTGGCATACGGGTGCCCACCACCACCAAAATGCTCAGCCAGCTGCGCTCCGATTTTATAACCAAGATTGCAGCGGATAGCCCCAAGTATCTTGCCATCATTATAGTGCTTCAGTACTACGGCCATGCCTACGCCGGTGGTTTGTAACATATCGTTCTGTATAAGTGGCGCTGGGTTGTACAACGGGCTGAATTCCATTATTTCCTTGTGCGGTACATCTACTAAAGCCAACTGACCATTTGCATGAAATTCTGTTCGTTCAATCAACCGGGCTTTGTATGCAAAAATTTCAGGTGGCATTTTGCTAGCTTCTCTTCGTTGGTCTTCAAGCGTCGGTCGGTCAACGCCTATTTCTGCTAGTTCTGCCATGACACGATATGTTTCAGGTTTTGCTAGGTTATTGGTGAGGCCTTGTGTATCTCCGAGTATCGCACTCATGATAAATTTTCCAATATCAGCTGTAATCTTCCAGCCCACTTCTCGTGCTACGCTATATATAAGTTCACCGGTAGAAGATGCTTCCGGGTTGTTAAGCAAAACGGTTGCAAAAGGCACTTCATTTTCTACGCTGCCGTGATGATCTAGCACTACGCAGGGCTTCGATGCCACCAAGTCTCGTTTGCCTGAATGAGTCATTTTATCAAGCAATGTCATAGTGGAAGCGTCGACGATGAAGCTTAAATCAAAATTAGAAGGCAGTTCATTAGATACGCGATCCCAGCCACTGAGATGTTTCAAATAGCCGGGCATGTCGACACCACAATAGAGATAAGTGTCTTTTTTGAGTTCACCGAAGATGCCTTCGAGCGCCAGTGCAGACCCTAAACTATCGCCATCAGGGTTATCTGCCTGAATTATTAATATTTTCTGGCTTTGGTCGACCAGTTCTTTGATTTGTTCAATCATAGTATAGTTCTGCCTTCTAAAGCGCGGCCTAGGGTTATTTGATCTGCGTACTCTAAGTCTACGCCAACTGGCAGGCCACGGGCTAGTCTAGTTATTTTAACGTTGCGATCGCCGAGCTGCTGCTGAATGTACAGTGCGGTTGATTCACCTTCCACGCTGGCGTTTGTTGCTAATATTATCTCTTTGACTTTGTCGGAATCAATTCGTACCATAAGCTCTTCAATATGAAGCTGGTCAGGACTTATTCCGTCAATTGGCGACACTAAACCGCCAAGTACATGGTACGTGCCTTTGAATTGGCCGGTTTTTTCGAGCGCTACGATGTCAAATGGTTCTCCGACCACAGCCACTAATTGCTTATCACGCGCGGCGTCAGTGTACAAATCAGATAGTTCTTTACCTTTCTCTACCAGTGCAAATGTTTTCTGACAGGTACTGATTCCGTCATGAATCTTAGAAATACTGGCGCTGAGCTTGTCGGCTGTGTTTTTTTCAGCTTTCAGTAAATAGTATGCATAGCGTTCGGCAGTGCGCGGCCCTACTCCTGGCAGTGAGCCCAAGTCTTCAATAAGTGTTTGTAAGGCCGGAGGCAGAATCTGCATAGAGCTTATTTCAGGCCTCTCCATGAAATTCGAAAATTCGCATACTGGATGAGCTGGCCGTTTTATTGTGACAAAACGTATTAGTTAATACGTTGCGAAGCAAAAAACCGTCAGATTGCCAGAATGCGAAGTTGCAGAACATGGTGGAGGTTTGAAATAAGCTCATCTACATTCCAAGATTGCCGAGCATACCCATGAACGGTTGCATTTTCTCGGCTGCGATTTTCTGGCTTTCTTGGATAGCTTCTTTGATGGCGTCTTCTACCCAACGCTCTAGCTGGCCAATGTCTTCTAAGTCAATAAACTCCGGGTCAATATGTACTTTCTTGATTTTTTGTTCACCTGAAATTTCAATTTTTACAGCCCCATCACCTTTTTCTACAGTTATGATCATTTTGGCTAACTCTTTTTGTAGCTTTTTCATCTGTAATAACATCTTGGCTTGGTCAAAACGACTCATATAATGGTAACTCCTTACATTTCCAGAACTATTATAACAGATACAGCTTTACTTTAAGAGAGGTGGCCGAGAGAAGGTTTGGCGGACGGATGGGGTGTTGGGCCAGGCTATGAAATAGTGGTTTATGTTATAAAAAACGCTCACAAGCACTGCTAGTGATAACAGGCTGGTGCCAATGGTGCGGGCTATTGGGTTGCGCGGGAATACAGTAAACCATTGTTGTAGCATAAATGTCATACCCGCAGTAATGAGAAGATATAAAAACGGCAGTAACAGAGCGATACTAATTGGTCCTCCGACAGTGATTAAGATTGAACCAAGAATAATAACGCCGAAGGTAGCACGAACTCGGTCAAGCCCGAGCTTGAAAAACGACCAATATGCTCCTATAAACAGCATCATAGTACTGAAAATATCTAAGTAGGAGGTGCCTGGTAGCCATTTCTCGGGATTACTGGGCCCGCGGACAAAAATATGTCTTGGAATGTTAATGGCGTTGGTTATGAGTTGGTTGATACTAGGCACAGACTCAGGTAGTCCGAGCAAAGGTTTAATAAGGCTTTGGTCTTTTGTAAGACTCCAGACAAGCGGAAATAGTAAAACTGCGCCGGTTAATCCAATTAACGCATTAAACCAGAGAGGTACGCGCTTCATTTCTCTAAACAGCCG
>JACDFO010000030.1 GCA_013815785.1 Candidatus Saccharimonadota bacterium
GGTTATCACTAAGGGACAGGGCTTGGCTCCGCAGCCAAATTTGGAAAAGGAGCTCAGCTAATGGCATTCGGAAATAACAATACGCCTTCCGATCCGGTAGCGTTGGCCCAGGCCCAGCGAATGCGCGAAGAACAAGAAGTCCAGGCCGCCTTCCAAAAGGGCATCACGGCGCTGCGTGACTTTATTGCCCCTAGCTCAATAGAGTTCCAGAGCGGCTTTTTCCGCATTGGCACACGCTATGGCCGGACATTCTACGTATATGGTTATCCGCGTCAGGTATTTACCGGCTGGCTCAGCAGCATGGTTAACGTCGACGAAGTCATGGACCTGAGCATGTTTATTTACCCAGTCGAAAGCCAGGTAGTACTCGAAAACTTGCGCAAAAAAGTTTCCCAATTGGAGGCGGGACTGCAGATCGATGCCGAAAAAGGTCGTGTCCGTGATCCGGGCAAACAGGCGGCAATCGTTGACGCTGAGGAAATGCGCGACAAGCTGCAGGTTGGCGAAGAGCGCTTTTTCCGCTTCGGCATGTATTTTACGATATACGGCAATAGCCAGGAGGAGCTAGACTTCGTCACTCACAAGGTTGAGTCCATGCTCGGCCAGCAACTGGTTTATAGTAAGCCTGCCAGCGCTCAACAGGAGCAGGGGCTCAATAGTACGCTGCCACAATTTACGGACCAGCTGCAGATCCGACGCAATATGAACACCGGCGCCATGAGCACGACGTTCCCATTTACTTCCGCTGATCTGAGCCAGGACAATGGGATTCTGTACGGCATCAACATGCACAACTCCGGGCTGGTTATATTTGATCGCTTCAGTCTAGAGAACGGCAATTCGGTGGTCTTTGCCAAGTCTGGCGCCGGCAAAAGTTTTACAGTTAAATTAGAAGCCTTGAGGTCGCTTATGTTCGGTACCGAGATATTTATAATTGACCCCGAGAATGAATACCAGCGTATGGCCGAAGCCGTGGGAGGAGCTTATGTCCGTCTCAGCCTCAACAGCAACACGCGAATCAACCCATTTGACCTGCCACAAGTAGTTGATACTGAGGAGGCCGACAACGCACTCCGTAGCAATCTGATTACGCTCCATGGCCTACTTAGGCTCATGATGGGTGGAGCCCAGGCCCAAATGCAAAATGCCCAAGGTGCTGTTATGGCCCCAGCCCTGACACCGGTTGAAGAATCAGATCTTGATGCGGCGCTTATAGAGACTTACGCCCGAGCCGGAATAACTAACGACCCGCTGACGCACCGCTCACCGCCGCCGACGATTGCCGACTTGTATGACGTACTGCTACACATGGGCGGCACCGGCCCACAGTTGGCTCAGCGGCTACGCAAGTACACCAGCGGTACTTTTGCCGGCATATTTTCCCAGCAGAGTAACATCAATATAAATAATCCGATGGTTGTCTTTAATATCCGTGATTTGGAGGACGAGCTGCGGCCGGTCGCTATGTATATAGTTTTGAACTACATCTGGAATAAGACCAAAAGCGACCAGAAAAAGCGAATCCTGATTGTCGACGAAGCCTGGCAATTGATGAAATATGAGGACTCCGCGAACTTCTTGTTCTCTTTAGCCAAGCGAGCCCGCAAATATAACTTAGGCATCACCACCATCACACAGGACGTCGAAGATTTTATGGGCAGCCGGATGGGCCGAGCAATTGTCGCCAACGCCAGCATGCAGATACTGCTCAAGCAATCCACTAGTGCCGTTGATGTACTCAGCGATATATTCAAACTTACAAGTGAGGAAAAGAAACGCCTCAGCCAATTCCCGGTTGGGCAGGGCTTATTCTTTGCCGGCCAGAATCACGTCCATATCCAGATTGTCGCAAGCCCTACAGAAACCGGCCTTATTACTACCAACCCGCAGCAGATCCAGGCTATGCAATCTGGAGAGATCAACCAGCCACAAGGTACAATAGACCTTGATAATCGATTAACACCAGGTATGTAGAAAATCATGAACACCGTATACGACCCAGAGAAGCAAAAAGACTTCGGTCCTGATGAATTGCGGGAAAAAGAAAATTCCGCCCACCGTATGGATGACGAGGAAGCGGAGCCGACTTCTCCAGGCGAACTTGCAGCGCTTGATCAAATAGGGGCCGGCCATCGTGATTCGCCTGACACAGGAGTTGACGACAATATACACGACGAAAAGACTCCCAAATCTACAAATATACACGGGGATGAAACCGAACAAGGCAATGATGAGTCAGACCCAGGCTTCAAATTCAGAAATGAAAAAAGGAAAGTCGACCTTAAGGGACTCGCGACTCGTAAAAGCACTATGATTGGCGGGGGAATTGTCGGTTCTATCGTGGGACTAGTTGTGGCTGCCTCGGTAGCCTTGCCTAGTTTTATGATTAACCATTTAAGAGAAATGATTTTGGGTAGAGTTTCACAAATACAGACTAACCAAAGTATCCGCTATAGAAGATCCAAGCTGCACAAAATTGGCGATGCCTTTTCAAAAAATGGAAGAATGGGCGGCAAAATTATTAGCGAGATGGAGTTAAAGGGCTATGAATTTGGCTTTGATGCGGAGACCAAGAATAAAATTACCGAGATAACCGCACCGAATGGTAGAAAAGTCAGTGGCGATCTTATTAGTGGGGAGATTAGCGACCACATGGAGAGACGCCATCCCCTTAGGACATCCCGCTGGAAAACCAAAAGAATGGAGGCCTTCTATACCCGATATGGGATCAGTCGCACGTCCGTTGTGCGCAAAACTTCCAATGATCTCGCAGATCCAGATCGGACGGTAAATAAGAATTTGGCCGGTAGTGTATACGACAATGGGTACGATCCACGCATAATAGGCGATGAGCCAGCTCCAGATGATGAATCAGCAGACCAAAGGAAAGCGCGGGAGGCACGCAACCAAGCGAGACGCGAGGTAGCTGGTAATAATGGAGCGTACGACAATACTAAAAACGAAATTAAAACTAATGGAACGCCCATATCTGCAATCGACGATGAGTTGGCCAAGATATCTGACCAGATACCAGCCGGCGTCAATGAGGATGTGCTTCGGGCAGCAGAGAATATTGCAGACGGCGGCTCACTGGGTAGTAAAACGTGGTCAACTTTCAAAGGATTGGGTGCGGCCGATTTGCTGGACAAGGTCTGTACTATACAAAATAGGCTAAGAGGTGCACAAGTTGCAGCACGTACCGCTCGGGCTGCAGGTATGCTGAAATACGCCATGGTTTTTGTGAGTGCTTCAGACGATTCCCGGACAGGCAATACCAACTCAAAGCTCATGAGTTCACTAATGAAACGGATTACAAAGGTAGACAAGAATGGCAATAGTTTTGGCTCGTCACCAGCATTCAAATATGCTATGAGCGGGACTTTCGATAAGGACCAGAACGAAGGATTTAAAAGCAGTTACGGCGTGGATGGAAAGTTATCGGGTGTTTATGGTGGGATTAATAAAAGTGTCTCAGATATCCCGGGTATCGATAAATCCAAATGCGGTATTTATCAAAATCCAGTATTTCAAATTGGGGCAGCAATTATTGAAATAGGATTGGGCATATTTACTGGAGGCGAAAGCGAAGTAGCAGTACAGGCTGGTAAAGAAGCTGCAAAGAAGGGTGTTAAAGAAGTTATAGAACAGGCAATTAAGAAGGTGGTTAATAGACAGCTTGTAAAATCATTGGCAAAGACAGCCGCGATTGAATTATCTTTCGAGGGGATAATGGCATTAACGCAAATGTATGCAGAAAAAAGCCTCAACTATAATTTTACAACCCAAGAAGTTGGCGGAGAACTGAGTGGAATACTTATTGGTGGCGGGGGAACTGCGAATAAACAAAGAAGTTTAAAGGCCGGCTTCGTGCCAGCCACAACCGAACAATATGCAGTGGCAGAAGCAGAATATACCGCGTCGAAAGCAGAAGATCTAAAGACGCAAAGCTTGTATGCGAGAGTTTTTGATTATAACAACCCCGACTCTGTGGCGTTCAGCACACTAGCGTCCATGCCTATGAGTATTTCTCAGGCTAATTCTATGTTTAGTAGTGGCTTAGCAACTCTTATTTCAAGCATAGCAAACTATCCCCAAACCCTCCTTGCTTCTGCCAGCACCGCTTTAATGGGCAAAAGCTACGCGCAGTCTGCTAACGAAGTGTCTTATGAAACATATGTAACGCAAGGTGACAATCCTACTGAAAGATTAGCAACCGATCCCGCAGGCAATGTTTTGCCTGTAATGCGCGCGGATATTGAGGCGATTGATCCAGAGACTAATATTCGTAATTTAATTGCGTCTGGCGATATAGATCCTACTACTCATGAACCGCTAAGTGAAGTGTTTAAGAATCATGTTAGTAATTGCGTGGAGGATATCGACATAATCTCACGTATTGAATGGGGCAACTCTCAGGATCCTGCGGAAGATTGCCTAGCGAATTTGGAAACTACAAAAATGTTCAAAGCTCATCTGGCTTACATAGACATGATGGACGGCCTAGAAGCCGAGTTTGCACCAGAAGAGTTAACTAGTGGTAACTTCGATTCATTGTTGAGCCGCTACTACGAGCAAATGATGGGGGTTAGTCAAGGATAATGATACCAGTGCACCCTATCCAAATTGCCTATAAAGTCCGGTACGTATTGGCCGCGCTGTTATTTTTTTTAAGCATGAACGTATCTTTTTTGGGCCAGTCCAGTGCACTCGAGAACTGTTCACCAGAAAAACTGCGCGATCTCCAGGTCGCTATCATTAACTGTTCAGGTAATTCGGATTTATGTTCAACATCCATATCCCCTTTGCCGAGTGGATCAACTCTAGAGAGGGGTTCAAGCATTTATGTACTGGGCGATTCTCTAACGGTGGGCATGCGTGACAGCGGAGAACTGGACAAAAAACTGCGTACGGCAGGATGGATACCTACCAAAATCAATGCGATAGGCGGTAAAGATTTGAAGTGGGGAATTGAGCAGGTAAATGCAGATAAGGCTCTCTTGGGTCCAGCGTCTAGTAATGCCATCTTGGTCGGACTAGGCACCAATAACCTTGGCAATGTGGTGAGCAGCGGCACAACGGAGCGCATTGAAGGTAGGGAAGAGATTCGTGGATGGATGCTCGAACTGATCGGTGCAGTTCAGTTGGCAAATCCGAATATTAAAATGTATTGGACGAATACATATGGTGAGGGCGAATACAATAATCGGAGCTTATCGGTTGGCATGGGGATTATCAACGAAATTATTGCAGAGGTAGCCGCCGAAAAAAACATGACTGTGCTGCCCTGGGCAACAAGCACAGAAGCTGCCGAGTTTATTGGCGATAATGAAGTTCACCCTTACGGAGGTTATGCGCAGATGGCGGATTTCATTGTTGAGAAACTGGGTGAAACAGCCCCAGTCGATAATGGATCGACGAGCTGTTGTGTTGTAGGGGGCAGCGATGCTTCGTCCAACCAGGAAACTGTTTTCAAATTCTTTTTGTCTAAGGGGTATACTGCCGAGCAAGCAGCGGGCGTTATCGGGAATATGATTGGAGAGTCTGGGGTAAACCCATTAAAAATGCAGTTTGTCTATTCTTATGAAAATAGTAGCGGAGTGGACAAAAGTTTATTGGAGCCGAATGGTGACGTCAGGCTTGCGAACTTTGATGCAGTAGCAAGCCAGCTCGTGAATAAGGGTGTCGTCAACAAAGTTGCGGATATTGGCTATGGTTTAGTGCAGTGGACTCCGGCGAGTAAAATGATACTAACATCTCAGAATGCCAGTATACCGAATGCGCAGATTGAAACAATTCAATACCAGCTACAATTCCTGTGGGAGCAACTATCTGGCACTGGTTTAGGCGGTTCAGTAGTTAGCGAAAAAAGTGCCGGAGATAAAATGCTACTAACTACGACGGTCGAGGAAGCAGCGATAGCATTTGGACGCTGGTACGAACGGTTTCAAGATAGCGATAACCTGGGCAATAATCAGTATGTGGAGCGTGTCAGCGCTGCTCTAGAAGCCTATGATCGCCTTAAGGGAATTGATGTGCAAACCGTATCAAGTGGCGTCTCTTGCGGCTACAGCGTTGGGGTAAATGGCTGGGACTTACCCGGTGAGGGAGATCACCCCATGGCTTACTACTCGCAAATGAGAAAATCAAGTGCTCCAGATGATCCAGCGGTGCAAGGCTATTATGGAGATGAGCCTTACGGCGAGGGAACTATCGCGGGCTGTGGGTGTGGACCGACCTCTTGGGCTATGATTGTAACCACCCTTACCGGAAAAAAGGTTGAACCTCCTGAAGTCGCTAACTGGGCAGCTGAAAACGGATTACGTTCCGGGAGCGAGGCGTGTTCGGGATCTGCATGGTGGTGGACCGGAGTACCGGCAATGAGCGAAGCCCGATGGGGCGTAAAAGCCCGGCAGATTGCATTATCTGAAGCTGCCGATCAGTTGAAAGCCGGTAATCTTATACTGATCTCTGTGGGTGAAGGCAGTCCATTGTTATCAGAAGGGGGCGATGGACATTTACTCGTTATGCGTGCCGTAACAAGCGATGGACGTTATCTCTTTGCCGACACGAGTGACTCAAAAAGCAAACGAGCCAATGGAGGTGATAGTACAAATCCTGATCTTTTCAAGGAACTCGGCTCAAGCCGCACACCGCTTGACGCTGCCCAAGTTTCAAGCGGCCTTAATGCATTATTTGTAGTGGAGAAAATATGACAAGTGTACGTATCAACCAGTCTGGGATTGCAAAGATATATGTACTGCTGGCAATAATTGCCGCAACGATTGGCTTGTTTATATTTGGAACACTCAAAAATAGTGATAGGGGTGTTGGCACTGGCAAGGAGTATAAGCCGCCCGATGGGCCAGCAATAATGAACGATTCCGAAGATCTATACCGTTTTATTGGCAACGATGCTCAATTTACGTTTATTCGGGCCGATGTTGCTGCATTTGCTCGACTGTCTTTTGATCCGTATAAGTCAGGCGAGATTGTTGCCGTAATATTTAATGTTAAAAACACAGCCAGTATTGATAGTGACAAAATTACATTTGGCGGAAAGTATAGCGAGAGTAAAGACGATATAGAAGTAACAATTACTAAATTGCCGAATAACAGACTTAAAACGTCCATTACAAATAAAAAGACTGGCTTAACTATTGATTCTCAACTTCCATCGAACAGCAAGCGCAACCAGTTTATTGGCATGCTCCCCCTGAAACAAACTGGCTACTCTGTTTCTTACCTAGCTACCAAAGATGCTTTTTATGTTACGCTGGCCGGGTCGGATATAAACCGTGAATTAAACGAGGCAAAGGCAGTAATTATTAATGGCCTTGGCATTCAAAACTTAAGTGAAGAGGGTGTCTCGTTTGTGACTTGGGGCGCTAATGGCAATCCAATTAGTGTGCCGAATCCTGACTTGGTTGCGAACTAGTTTTTCGTTATGGGGATTATGTTACTATCTCTCATCCGCTCGTCTAGGGCTAAATCGGCATCGGTAGTAGTGATAAATGTCTGATGCGTCTGCAGGAAAGATGCAAGGGAGTGGCGGCGCTTGCCGTCAAGCTCGCTAAAGACATCATCCAGCAAGAACAAGGGCTTTTGACCGCGTACTTTTTCCAGCAGCCCTAGCTCGTATATTTTTATCGCTAGTAGTGCCGTGCGGATTTCACCCCGCGAGGCGACCTCAGAGGCTGGGCGGCCGTCAAAACTGACTATAAAATCGTCGCGGTGCGGGCCGTACGACGTAAACCCGCGAGCAATATCTGATTCGTGTGATTGCTCTAAAGCTTTAAGTAGTTTTGTTTCGTATCCGTCAGTTGGCAGTTTACTGCTGTAGTTAATAGAAGTTTTGGTTGATGCCTTGGCAACTTCGTTATACAAGCTAGGAAACGTTTTTTGCATATCCATTATCAAATCCGCCCGCGCCCGAGCAATCAAGCCGCCAAGCTCGCTTAACCGCAAGTTCCAGACAAAAAACTGATCTTTGTGTGGTTTTTTTAATGACTTAAGTAGCGCGTTGCGTTGCGTAAGCGCCCGACGGTAACGCTTCCGCGTAGCGGCAAATCCAAGGACAGTTTGCTCGAGTAGCGTATCAAGATAAAGACGCCTGGCTTCCGGCTGTCCAGTCAGCAGTAATAGATGGTCAGGCTCAAACAACACTACCGGCATGGTATGTTGGTGCGTCAGGAGCTTATAGGGCTTATCGTCAAAGACATAGTTTTTTAGTACACGCCCATTATTTTTTATTAGTTTAATTGCGCGTTGATGCCCAGCTGCTGACACATCCAGCCTGGCCCAGTCTTTATCAAAATGGATCAAATCCTCGTCTCTAGCTCGATACGACGATCCTGTCACCGTAGTTAATATGGCCTCTAAGAGGTTGGTCTTGCCGCTGCCGTTCGGTCCGACGATAATATTGACGCCTGGCTCAAATTCAAAGGAATCGTCGCTATATGATCGAAAATTTTGAAGCCTCATATTATCTATCATTAGCTTAGTTTATAAAGTTTTTAAGGTTTATAAAGTAAAAAGTCATAGCCGTTTAATAAAGCCGGAGAGCATTTTTGATATCTCCAACGAGTGGTTCATTAGGTTTCTAGATTCTTCCTTGCTGCTGTAGCCGAGATCTTCACCTAAATGAATCATCGAACGGACTTCTCCGCAAGAACCTTTCGCAATAAATAAAAATTGGCTTAGTTCTTTATTGCTTTTTCTCTCGAAGCCTTCAGCGATATTATTCATTATTGACACGGCGGCTCGCTGAAGCTGATTGCTAAAAGATCTATCGTTTAGAGTTTTTGTAAGGGCGTAAATGTTCAGTGTTAATATTTTTGCCTTTTGCCAGGCTAGTATATCCTCGAACTGCTGTATTTGTGCCATGACTTTATGAACTTTTCACTTTATACTTTTTACTCGTTACGATCCTCAAGATCGCAGCGGCATGACGATATGCTTGTAGTCACTGGACTTCGGGTCGGTTAAAAGCGACGGCTCTAGTTTGCCGTTGAACTGGAAAGTGACGGTGTCGCCACTAAAAACATGCAAGGCATCGAGGAGGTAGCGCGAGTTAAGGGTGACTTCACCATCACCGGTTATTTCCGCCGGCGCGCTGGCTGTATTCTCTCCTAATTGCGAGGCAATTGAGTTGATGCTGACTTGCTTACTGGCTTCGTCAACTTTGATTGTGACGCTGCCGGCGCTTTCCCGGGCAAACAGGGAAGAAACTTTGGTGATATTAGTAAAATCATCACGGCTGAGTGTGGCGGTGACAGCAAAACTACTAGGAATTAGTTTGCGATAATCAGGATAAGCCCCGTCAATTAGCCGGCTTACTAGTTCCACCTCGCCAACCCGGAACAATACCTGCTGATCGTCGTGGGTTATGCTGACCGTCTCGTCACCGTCGCCTAAAATGCGCAGCATGTCCTGCATGGCGCCGCCGGGCACGAGCAGAGAAATGTCGTCTTTTTGCTTAGTTAGTGACTTTTCAGCCAAACGATAACTATCTGTTGCTACTAGATAGAGCTTTCCGTCATGGCTGTGCATATACACCCCAGTTAGAACCGGCCGCGCTTCGTCACTTGATGCCGCCAGGACGGTTTGCTGTAAACCCTTTTTTAGAACGCTAGCAGCTACTTGCCAGCTGCGGCCTTCAGTTATATCCGGCATGACCGGGAAGTCGTCCGCCGCGACTCCGTTAATAGTTGATTGATATTGGTCCGTGGATATATGTAGTTTATGGTCTTCTAGCTCAAGGCTAATAACACCGCTAGGCAAACTACTGACAAAATCCTGCATTAAACGGGCGGGGACCGTAATAGCCCCTTCTTCCGAGACCTTAGAGCCAATAAGATGGGTTATGGCTATGTCTAAATTAGTCGCAGAAACGCTCAAGCGGTTATCGACTGTCCTGAGTAGTACGTTACCTAGTATCGGCAGGGCATTCCGAGTGTTGGCTATACGAGCTACCGTTTGGAGTGCCTTAGCTAAGTTTTCCTGGGTTACTTGAAGCTTCATTAATAATCTCCTTTATATGAATTGTAATGGTCTTTATAAGGGCTGTGTATGATGTGTACAAACAACCCACTAACAGATAAAAAGACAGTATTAATAGCTGTGTAGAATGAATAAAAAAATGGTGCAAAGATTCGGAATGAAAGGGGTATAAACAGCAAGTTATACATAGGACTTATTGGTCCGGAAAGAGCCTTGTGCACAAGCCACCGAGTTACCCCCATACGAGCACTCAGCTTGTGCGCAGCTTCTCCACAAGACTCATAAACTAAAAAGCAAAAATTAGAAAAAAAGCTTGGCCTTTTGCCTTTACTGTTTACTATTTCCTGATTCCTGATTCCTAACTTATGCATACAACCGCTCCTTGATATCAGTTACATGCTGGCGGATAACGGCATCAAACGACATTTCATTCTCTACCTTATCAACAGAATGGATTGCCGTGGTGTGGTCTTTGCGGCCGAGCTCGCGGGCGATTTTAGGGTAACTTAAATGTAGTTCGCTCCTTAGGATATACATAGCAATTTGACGGGGGACGACAATATCCTTATCGCGTTTAGGCCCCAACATGTCGTCCATTGGTACTTGGAAATGCTTGGATACCCTCTCAATTACTTGGCGGGCGCTTAGGTGTTTTGGTCGCGTCTTATTGGCGCTTAGTAAGTTAGATACAATTGTGACGTCCGGTTCCAAATGCCTCATTTCACAGAACGCAATAAGTTGGTTCAAAGCACCCTCGAGTTCACGGATATTGGTCTGGATATGGTTGGCTAAATAGTCGACAACATCGCTTGGTAAAATAATGCCGACCAGGTCGGCTTTAGACTGGACTATGGCGCAGCGAGTTTCAAAATCTGGGTTTTGCATATCGATTGACATACCCCAAGCAAAGCGGCTTCTAAGCCGCTCCTCAAGTGTTGGAATATCCTTGGGCGGCTTGTCAGAACTGATTATTACTTGTTTATTAGCCTGATGCAGGGCGTTAAAAGTATGGAAAAACTCTTCCTGGGTTTTATCCTTGCCGGCAATAAACTGCATGTCATCGATGATTAGCACGTCGGCGTTGCGGTAGTAGCCAGCGAAGTCGGTGTTTTTCTTGTAGCGTACGGCGTCAATAAATTCTTGTACGAACTGCTCTGTCGAAACGTAAACCACCCTGGTTGAGGGGTTACGGGAAGTAATGGCATTGCCAACAGCTTGTATAAGGTGTGTCTTGCCGATGCCGACCCCGCCGTAAATAAATAAAGGGTTATATTTAGTGCCGGGATTCTGGGCAATCGCCTGGCAGGCGGCATAAGCCAACTCATTGCCGGAGCCGACAATAAAATTTTCAAACGTATATCGCTCGTTCAAGCCCTGTCGGTAGGAGTGCGACAGGGAATTGGTAATAGTTGTAGCCGAATGTAGGCGCTCTGATGATTCAGTATTGAGCTGGAAAGGTTCTTCTTCCAGTCTGCGCGAAGAGGCGTTGATGTCGGTGTGAATCTTATATTCTATGCGTTCAGGCGTAATTTGATTCTTGGCTAAAACCTCTTCAATTAGCGAATTATATTTGCGCTCCAATTGCTGCTTGATGAACACATTGGGCACACCGATGGTTAAAACCCCGTCTTTAAAGCGGAGCAGGCGGGTATTTTTGAACCACGTCAAATAGTTGCCTCTGGAAACGCTTAACTCAATCTCGCCTAAGACGGCCTGCCATAGTCTATCGTCTTGCACGCGCTTACCATCCTCCACTTAACTCGCTTTTCATGTAGTACTATAGCAAAATTTATGCACTTTTCCACAACTCAGACGAAGTAATTTCGGTCATGACATCGATTAGGCTTCGAACAGGGTGTTAGTTGTGCACAGGTAAAAGT
>JACDFO010000052.1 GCA_013815785.1 Candidatus Saccharimonadota bacterium
GTATAAGAGTATCGAAACAGATCAAAAATCCGCTAGCGGTGAGGCTCTAGATTTTTCTAAAGTTCTGGGCGTGTGGGGAAAGTCAGAAGCGGGCAACGAAACTTCAGGTGAGCTTTATAATGAAACAACACTTGGAGTCATTCCAGTTGGTAACCTTTTTGCACCTGACAGAAAAAAACTGCTAGAGCTTGCCAGTTCGCTAGATGTCTACAAAGTTGAGTACGCTAATATTAATCGCACGACAATTAATGGACGTCCAGCCTACGAATATACTGTAAAAGTATTACCATCAGCGTACGTAACTCTTCTTAAAGCATACGCTGAGGCAGTAGGGTTAACTCATTTGCGCAACATTGATCCAGCAAATTATGAAAATGCTGACTCGATTGAGTTTAAATTATTGGTAGACGTTAGAACCCGTCGGTTAGCCAGTATTGTCTACGCAAATGGCCGGATGGAAAAATACGTTGCATACGGTACTCAAGCGACTGTTGATTTGCCAAAAGAGACTATACCTGTAGAAGAGTTGCAGGAACGAATTCAACAAGTCCAATAACTAGGCCGCCAGGGTGGTATAATCCTTCCATACATAAAACATTACTGCTGGAGGGAAAGTCATGGACGATAACAATGAAAAGCAACCCGAGATAACGTCTGACACGAGCGTAACTCCTCCTGAGCCACAAACGACTGCGCCAGTAAGCCCTGCAACCCCAGTAACCATATCCCCAACACCACCTAAATCAGGCGGCAAGAAACTATTTGGAAAAATCGGAATGGTTCCAGCCGTAATCATCGCTGTCGTGCTGTTGGTCGGTGGTAGTGCTGCTGCATATCTAGGTATCGTGATCCCTAATAAACCAGAAAATGTTCTTAAAATAGCATTTGAAAACACAGCCCTTCAAAAGAAATCCAAATTCGACGGTAAATTCACGTATGAAAGCACTGACCCAGAAGCCCAAATAAAAGCAGTGAATATTACGTTCAAAGGACAGGGAGATATTGAGAAAAATGCGTTTCAGACTGAGCTAGAAGCAACCGCAAGCGGTGTGAAGTTGCCGATTGAAATTCGTAGCGTCGATAAGAGCTTATTTGTAAAAGTGGGCGATTTGAGCACTATTAAGAACTTAGCGATAGCTGCCGCGCCCGAGTATGGAGTAATTATCGACGAAGTGAATAAAAAATTAGCCGATCAATGGATTGAAATCGATGAGACATTGCTAAAACAAGTTGGTGCCGACTGTGCGCTCAATACTTCTTTAGCACTGACCAATGAAGATATTGAAATGTTAAAAAAGCGTTACCAAGAAGTACCTTTTACGGCTGTTAAAAGTACTACGAGTGAAGCGGTCAATGGCCGGGATGCCTATAAATATGAGATTGAGCTCGACGATAATAAAGGTGCTGAATACATAAAAGGTCTGCAGGAACTTTCTGTAGTCAAGAAACTGAAAGAATGTAGCAAGGACGACGACGTTTTAGATACTAAAGAACTGGCCGACGATGACATTACCCCAATAACTTTGTGGATCGATAAAGATACAAAAACGCTTAGCAAGTTTGTGATGAATTCAACTCAGCAGGATGAAGAAAAATCACAAATAAAAGGCTCACTAGAAATGACGTTTCAATTCGGAGAGGCAGAAATTGTGAAACCTGAAGGCGCTCGACCGGCTTTAGAAGTTTTCGGTGAGCTTCAGTCTTTGTTCATGGGTCAACTTCCAAATAATACTGGTTTATCTCCACAATCACTCGGTGCATTTGATATTGAAGACACCAGTAACTTTGATTTTTAGATTCAGTCTATCGATGACTTGAAGCTGTAGAAAGGGTTGAAAGTCGAGTATACTGTTCTTAATGAAGAATTTTGCTAAGAACATCTTAGTGACTATTTTAGGATGGCAGCTTAAGCGCTTGCTAAAAAAGGCGGAAATTAAAGTCGTGGCCGTTGCTGGCAGCGTAGGTAAAACAACTACTAAACACGTCATTGCACAGTATCTGAAGTCGTCAACTCGGGTACACTACCAGACAGGTAACTATAATGTACCGCTGACAGTACCTTTAGTGTTTTTCGACGAAGAGCTTCCGTCGCTGTATAATCCGATTGCTTGGGCCAAACTGTTACAACGCAATGAAGCAAAAATAAAAGATTTTTATCCGTACGACATCGTGATAGTCGAGCTTGGCATTGATAAAGTCGGTGAAATGGATCAGTTTGCAAAATACCTCAATCCAGATGTGGGTGTTCTGACTGCTATAACGCCAGAACACATGGAGTTTTTTAAAGATCTAGATGAAGTGGCAGCCGAGGAGTTAAAAATCAAAGACTTTTGCAAACAACTAATTGTGGGTATCGATGACATTCCAGAATCCTACTGCCCACATGTAGCCGGTTCGATAACTTATGGACTGGGCGACCAAACGGAATATCGCATGTTAAGCAAAGAAGAAAATATAACTATCAAGACACCACACCAAACAATTCAATCTACCACTCGCTTCGTTGGTCGACATGTCCAAAAAAGCCTAGCCGCTGCGGTTGCAGTCAGCGATGTGCTAAACATCAAAGTCAAAGATATGACTGGGCAATTATCAGGCATAGAGCCGATGCCAGGTCGCATGCAATTACTTCCGGGTCGTCATGGTGCACAGATTATCGACGATACATACAACAATGTTAGCCAAGTACCGCTTATGGCGGCGCTCGATGTGTTGTACTCTTGGCCAGCCACCAACCGAATCGCTGTTCTTGGTAATATGAACGAGCTTGGTCACTTTAGTAAAGGTGCGCACGAACAGGTCGGGGCCTACTGTAATCCAAAAAAGTTAGATTTAGTTATTACCATCGGTCCGGATTCGAATCAATATCTAGCGAAAGCCGCCGAAAAAGCGGGCTGCAAGGTTATGCGTTTTGATTCCCCATACAAAATAGGTGAATATTTGAAACCAATGCTACAAAAAGGTACGACTATACTCATCAAAGGCTCACAGAACCGGGTGTATCTTGAAGAAGCTGTCAAACCTTTACTAGCCAACCTATCGGACCGCTCAAAATTAGTCCGCCAAAGCCCCGCTTGGATTAATAAAAAAGAAAAACAATTCAAGGCGGCATCATGAAGATCGTGGTTTTAGGCGGGGGTGATTCGACGGAGCGAGCAGTTTCTTTGCGGTCAGCTAAAGCAGTCAGCGATGCACTCATAGTGGCCGGATTTAGTGTTAGTAATCTTGACCCGATAGATTTTTCCGTACTTGATTCCATAAGCTCAAGAGATATTGTTTTTCCAATCTTGCACGGAACTAATGGCGAAGATGGAATTATTCAGACTGAACTCGAAAAACGTCAGCTGGCGTATTTGGGTACACAAAGTGAAGCTTCTAAATATTGCTTTAATAAATGGGAGGCACGAAAACGCTTAGACCAGATAGGCATAACCTTTGCTGCTGGTGAGCTTATTACCGTCGACCACTACGCCCAGCACCCGATATCTAAAAAACCTCATGTCTTAAAAGTTCATGAAGGTGGTTCAAGCATCGGAACTTTGATCGTTCGCAACCCAGAGAAAGTAAATGCCAGGGAAGTGGATGATGTCTTTTTTTTGGATTCGCTAGCACTTATCGAGGAGCTTATAGAG
>JACDFO010000031.1 GCA_013815785.1 Candidatus Saccharimonadota bacterium
CTCCGGTGTAGTCTCAAAACAAATCTCCAGATGGCAGACTCCGTTTGAAGCCGTCGCATCAAAAACAAGCCCGGTTTGGTGTTCGCTTGTTCCTGGCCGCGCACTGTAGCGGTCGGCTGCGGCCTGTCCATCTTGGGCTACGTAACTGTCATAAAACTGTTTTTGTAGGGCCTCTGACCGATATCCACTGCCAAAAACTAGCTCGATGCCTTCACTCTTAGCAGCTGCAAACATTTCTTCTAATGCGGGCGTTGCCAATTTGCTAAATTGCATCTGCTCTGCCGACGGTGCAAGGCGTAGTTTCACGTTTGGTACGGCAAGGTCCGACGGAACATAACCGGTCGGCAAGGGACGTTTTTTGTTCACTACCCACCACGGGCTGCCGGGTTCGTCCAATTTGAACGTATTTTTATCAAAACCTTGCGGTCGTTTATTTGCTGTTTGAGGTGCTGATTGTGAAACGGCCTGTGTTGGGGTGGTCTTTTGCATGTCGTCTCGTGTTACCAAAAAGCCGACAATGCCAGAGCCAATCAGAATAATTACTACAAAAACTAGTATTTTTTTACTCATTTCCCAAGTATACCGCCTCGCCCTGTATAATGTCAGCAATGAGTGCTGATACAAACGTAATTCCAACCAAACTATTATGGGTTGATTTGGAAATGACCGGCTTGAGTCCCAAAGAGGACGTACTGTTAGAAATTGCTGTAGAGGTTACAGACTTTAACTTCAAAACCCTTGAAAGTTATGAGGCTCGAATCACGCAAGATTACGACGTGGTCGTAGACCGGATGCAAAAAAACATCTGGTGGCGCGACTATCCAGCTAACCGCGATGAATTTTTGAACAAATTAAGTGAAGGCAAGTCAGTCCAAGCAGTAGAACAAGATATGCTGGCACTCGTAAGCAAGCACTGGCCAGATGAAATGGCTATTCTAGCCGGGAACTCTATTTATAACGACCGTTTATTTATAAAACAGTGGATGCCTGAGCTAGATTTAAAATTGCACTACCGAATGTTAGATGTCAGTGCATTCAAGGTGTTAATGCAAGGCAAATATGGCCAAGTCTTTGAAAAACAAGATGTCCACCGCGCTTTCGACGACATCCAAGCATCCATAGCCGAGCTCCAAAATTATATTGATTGGTTTAAGGAATCTAAGAGTGAATCACAAGCAGGTTGAAGAATATGTGCTGAGCATGCCGAATGCTAAATTGGATTATCCGTTTGGTGAGGATGTGGCGGTTTATAAAGTCAACGACAAGATGTTTGCACTGATTCCGGAAGGCAAAGACCCGGTTAGTATCAGCCTTAAGTGCGACCCTCAGCTATCAATAATACTCAGAGAAAAGTACGAGACAGTTCTGGCGGGCTACCACCTAAACAAAAAACACTGGAATACTATTTTATTAACCGGTCAGCTGCCGTGGGAAGAAGTCCAGGGTTTTATTTTACACAGCTACAACCTTGTAGCTAGTATCGACACCCATACGCCAATCATAAAGTAAGGTCATTTCGGTAGGACTTCCTCGCTGTGAAACCGGTCTAATCTCCTATGCCACCAGCTACACCTGCAAGGGTGTTGGCGCTTTTGTATTGCGTCGTTAGCGCGGCCTTTAAGTTTTTACCCGTGGCGTTATCATAAGCAGTCTTAACAGTCTTTTGATAATTTGTGAGGCTGGCGGTCATAATTTTCAAAAATTCTTCGTCGAAACGATTATTTTGTTCGGCTGTGGTTAGCGCCGCGTCTGTTTTGGCATCTATGCTGCCTGTGAGTACTTTTTTGGGGTTTAACTTTGCAGCTTGAATGGCTGCTTGCATCTCTTTTTGCTCTGATTCAAGGGATAATTTTGTTGTGATGGCAATGTTTTTAGCATCTTGAGTTTTAGATTTTTGTACGCCAATTTCAGCTACACGGATGAGTTCTTGCTGCTGTTTAGCCGCAGACACGAGTGCGTCTGTATTTTCTTTGCCGAGGTTATTTATAAGACCAGCTATAACTGAAAATATGATAACTAACGCAACAGCTCCTACGGCAATGAGAACTATGCGGTTCTTTTTGCTACCACCGCCTGGTAAGAGACTTTTTTTGGTGGGCTGATTAGGGTTAAATATAAAGTCGTATTGCTGAACATCACCGCTAGGAACGATGGGCGGCGGAGCAGGCGAAGGAGCGTTAGGTTGCATAAGCATTATAATAAAGGTTTTAGGTGATAGGTGATAGGTTTTACATAAAAATTAAAAAAACTAACAGATACCGATAAGCACTACTATAACCTAACACCTCTAACCTATATACTTGTCTTATATGGATGCGGTAGAGGACATAAAGCAGAGGTTAGCCATTGAAGACGTCATCGGCGAATACGTCACGCTTAAACGCGCGGGCAGAAACTTCAAAGGCCTTAGTCCATTTAGTAACGAAAAGACAGCGAGCTTTATAGTCAGTCCCGAAAAACAGATTTGGCATGACTTTAGTAGTGGTAAGGGCGGTAGCATGTTCAGTTTTGTTATGGAGGTTGAGGGTTTGGACTTTAAGGGTTCATTGGAGCATTTGGCACGTAAAGCTGGTATTGATTTAAGCCAGTACCAGAGCGGGCGAACAGCTGATACTGGTAAGTTAAAACAGCGTTTGCATGAAGTTTTGGATACGGCCACGCGCTTTTATCAAGTGCAGTTTAGTAAGCACCAATCAACGCTCGAATATGTTTTAAAAACACGCGGCTATACCAAAGAAACAGCGTTGTTGTTCCGGTTGGGCTATGCGCCAAACAACGGCACAGCATTGCTCGATTACATGACTCGCAAGGATTTTACAGAAAAAGAACTATCCCAAGCCGGCTTAACATCCAAACGCTACCACGGTGTAGGTGATATGTTCCGTGGTCGGCTCATGATTCCGTTGCAGGATGCCCAAGGGCAGGTAATCGGTTTTACAGCCAGACTGCTCGAAGATATCCCAGATGCACCGAAGTACATCAATACACCGCAAACTTTGCTGTACGATAAAAGCCGCCACATTTATGGGCTGCATTTAGCCAAAGAAAGTATCAGAAAGTCCGGTTACGCGGTTTTGGTAGAAGGTAACTTGGACGTTATTGCTAGCCATCAAGCTGGCGTGCGGCAGGTTGTCGCAACTGCCGGAACGGCAATGACAGAACCGCACCTAAAGACACTAAAGCGTTTTACTGGGGACATACGGTTGGCATATGATGCAGACAAAGCCGGACAGGCGGCAACCGAGCGCGCCATACCGATCGCTAGCAAAGTAGGCGTAGAGCTAAGTATGGTAACTATTCCAAGTGGCAAAGATCCGGACGATTTGATTAAACAAGATCCGAAAATATGGCAACAGGTGATTACCAAGCATCAAAATGCATTGGATTGGCTGATTGAGCGCTACCGAGAACAGCTAGACTTAGAAACCGCAGTTGGAAAAAGGCAATTTAGCGATGTTACCCTAGCTGTAGTTAAGCAACTGCCCGATAAGGTTGATCAAGAGCATTTTATGGCCCGCATTGCCAAAATAATTGGAGTTAGTACCGATGCTTTGCAAAGCAAAATGCGAGCCGATATCCAAGCGCCGCGGAAGCGTAGCAAAACTGTTCAGCCACAATCTGCTTTGGGCCAAGCTGATCAAGCCAAAAACCAAAATCATTTCTTGAGTCTTATGTTGATGCAACCTGCACTCAGAAGCTACCTGGAGCCGATTACGGAAGACATGTTTACGGAAGATGCGGCCAAACAAGTGTGTAGTTTTCTGTTGCAAAATCCCAGTTTTTCCGGCGATGCTAAGGAGGCGGCAGTGTTGCGTAACATCTCTGATTATGCTAAAATCCTTGGATTACAGTTCGAAGAACTATATCAGGGTATCGAGTTACTGGAACTTCGTAACGAAGCCGCTCGATTGCAGACCCGTGTGATTGAACAATACGTGAAAACCAAAAAGCAGCCGCTCATTGAGGCGATGCGTGATGCAGGGGAACCTGACCGCACCCGGCTGTTGTCTGAGGCCAAGGCTTTGGATGAATTACTCAACTAACTAGCAATCAGCCCTTCGATTACATCGGGGCATAAGGAGAAATACATATGGCAGGAAAGAAAACTGTTGCCGCTGTGCCAGCTGAAGAGCACGATTTTGAACAGATTAAGAAAGATATGGTGCTGAAGGCCAAAAAAGACGGCAAGATAGACCAACGCGATATTCTAGTCGCGATTCCAGATATTCCCGACAATGCCGATGTTTTGGATGCTTTGTACACCGAACTTGCTGACCTAAATGTCGAAGTAACGGGTGGAGCTGAACCAAACGGTAAGCCATTTACTACCGAGTGGGTTGAAGAAGATGAGGAAGAAGAAGTAAAGCTGAATGAACAGGTTTACCTGGACGATATTGCTGACGACTCCGTTCGTTTATACTTGCGCGAAATTGGTAAAATTCCGCTCCTAACTTCAGCAGAAGAACTTGCTTTAGCGCACCGTGTTGTAGCTGGCGAGAAAAATGCTAAAGACAAAATGGCCGAAGCAAATATGCGTTTAGTTGTATCAATTGCGAAGCGCTACGTTGGCCGTGGTTTAGACTTACTTGATCTTATCCAAGAGGGAAATACCGGACTTTTGCGAGCTGTTGAAAAGTTTGATCCTGATAAAGGATTTAAATTTAGTACCTACGCAACGTGGTGGATTCGCCAGGCCATAACGCGTGCCATTGCCGACCAGGCTCGTACCATTCGTATACCGGTGCATATGGTTGAAACTATCAATAAGTTGCTCCGTACGCAGCGCCGCTTAACGCAAGAGCTTAACCGCGAACCAAGCAACGACGAAATCGCTAAAGAAATGGAAATCGAAGTCGAAAAAGTCGAACATATCATGAAAATTAAGCAGGATATTAGCTCGCTTGATGCTAGTGTGCGCGATGACGAAGAAGATTCAGTTCTAGCTGACTTTATTGAAGATGAAGACACAATCAGCCCCGAAGAATCCGCTACCGGCTCACTACTAAAGGAACATGTCAAAGAAATGCTTAGCAGTTTAACCGAGCGCGAGCAAAAGATTCTAAAACTACGCTTTGGCTTAGAAGACGGCAAAAGCCACACCCTGGAAGAAGTAGGCCAGGAATTCAGCGTTACCCGCGAACGCATTCGCCAAATAGAAGCCAAAGCCCTAGCCAAACTTCGCAAGCACAAAGACAGCAAAAAACTCCACGACTACATAAAATAAACTCTATAAAAACTTGGTTTGAGTGAGGATTTGTTCTAGGCGTTCTATTAGTACGTAAGGATCTTCTTCGTTAACAATAGTGTAATCGGCATTAGCGATAGGGCCACCTTTTTCTAAATTTTCGATTTCGGCTATTTCACGTGTAACTAGTTGATTTAAGGTATATTTGCGGTGACTATCCTTACGGTTAAGAACGCGTTGGTGTCGAATATGCTTAGGTGCAGCGATTGCTAGTACTACCAAATCGCTCCCGAATAAAGAATGTAGGTATTTGTACTCAGTCCAACTGTACAGACCATCTAAAACCACTCGAGTTTCATCTTTGTCGAAGTGTTTTTGAATCTTCCTTGCAACGTGTTTTGCGAGCACTGCAGGGCCTTCTGTGGCTCGCATATCTTCACGTACGAAGATTTCGTCTTTGACGTTGTCTAGCCCACGTCTTTCAACCTCTTCATACACCATATTTCCAAAATGAATAACTGGCAAACCATGGTCTGCGTGTAAATAGTCCGTGCAGGTACCTTTGCCAGCTCCGGGCATACCAACTATCGCTAAAATCTTTTTCTGCAGTATTTTCATATACCACTCAAGTATACTGTAGGTCAGTATATGAGCAAGCCGCAGCAACAAACCAGTGATATAGCATTATTTAAGAATAAACTTGGTGAATATAAGCATTTAATTGATGAAGATATAGCCACGTATAGTAAACACATCCAGCAAACCACGCTGCAGCAGTATGGTTCGTCCGCACGGCTCGTTACGGATAGCTATTTGGATATTTTGGAACGGGGAGGCAAGCGTATCCGTGGCAGTTTGGTAATGCTTGGGTATGAAATGAGTGGTGGCAAAAACCGCGAAATGATTTTGCAAGCAGCCCGGGCGATTGAGATGATTCACGCCTATATGCTTATTATGGACGACATTCAGGATCGTAGCCTGACGCGCCGTGGTGGTCCGACGGCGCCAGTTATGTTGGCCGGTTATCATCGTAAAAACCATCTCGCAGGAGACGCGGGTCATTTCGGGATTGCTTTAAGCTTGAATGCTATGGGTATTGGGAATCATGCAGCCCAGATGATATTAGCGAACCTAAATGCGCCAGAAGTACTACGTTTAAATGTTATTAGCATTTTGAATCGCTCATTGGTTGTTACTGCACACGGTCAAACCAATGACATCATGAATGAAGTGGTAGCCACCGTGGACGAAGAAGCCGTAGAACGTGTACTGGAATGGAAAACCGCTCATTATACATTCTTAAATCCCTTGCATGTCGGTATGGTCTTAGCTGGGGCAGATTGCCAGGCTACGGATGCAATTACGGACTACGCTATACATGCTGGCAAAGCATTCCAGATAACCGATGATATCATGGGCATTTTTGGCAGTGAGTTCGAAAGTGGTAAAAGTCCGATGGATGATATGCGCGAAGGCAAGCGCACAGTATTAAGTGTCTACGCGCTCGAGCAAACCAAAACCGCCGATAAGAATTTCCTTATCCAGATGCTCGGTAATAAAAATCTGACACCTGCCGAATTTGAGCGAAGCAAAGACATTATTATCGGTTCAGGCGCGCTCAAATATACTCAAGAGCGTGCTGCTATGCACGTTGAGCAAGCATTATCTGCACTAGACAATCATACGAAGCGCTGGACACCAGAAGGGGTACAATTCTTGCGCGGTCTGGGGCAATATATGCTGACCAGAACTTCATGAGCAGCCTCGAGCGAGACATATTCAAACGTGGTAGCACTACACATTATTTCAGCTCAAAATTTTTTCCGAAGGCAATTCGAACAGATGTGTTCAAGCTCTACAGCTTTGTAAGAGTAGCGGACGATTATGTCGATTCTGTTCCACAGAATAAAAAAGAGTTCAAAATTTTGCGCGCGATTTTAGAAAACGCAATTGATGAACCAGAGTTTGATACTGCATATCATAAAACTGATTCGTTAAACGAAAGAGTGGTCAAAAATATTATCCATGTTGCGCAGAAATATGATTTTGAGCATGAGTGGCTAGCAGCATTCTTAGATTCTATGCAGGCCGATATTGATAAAAAAATATATACATCGCTTGATGGTAGCCTGTGGTATACCTACGGCTCGGCCGAAGTTATTGGACTTATGATGGCTAAAATTATGGGTATGCCCGATAAAGCATTAGAATATGCAGCATTGCAGGGCAGGGCTTTGCAGTGGATTAATTTTATCCGAGATATTGATGAGGACAATAAACTCGGCCGATGCTATTTCCCAAAGGAAGATTTAGCCCGATTTGAATTATCCGATTTAAAAGCTAAGACGGCAAAAGCCAATCCGATTAACTTTAAAAAATTTATAAGTTTTCAATTGGGTCGCTACAAACAATGGCAAAAAGAAGCCGAAAAGGGCTTTGAATATATTCCAAAACGACTACGAATACCCATCGAAACAGCAGTAGATAACTATAATTGGACTGCCAGCCAGATTGCCAATAGCCCAACGGTTGTTTACGAGAAAAAAATAAAGCCAACTCAAACAAAAGTTTTGATTATGGGTTTAAAACGAGTTACCATCGGACGTTAACTAGTCTTTAAAAGTTCTAGTATATGGCCCCGAGTATGGTGGCGGTTTCCGTGTGCACGAATTTCATGTATGGCACCGAAAAACAGAGCAGTTCCAACGGCCATTAAGCCACCGCTTACAAGTAGCGGCCCTGAGCTGTATGACAAAATTAAGATAATAAGTAGCGAGCTTGCCCATGTAAGCACAAACAGCGGATTGTGTTCTGACTTTTTAATCTTTTGAATGACAACTCGGCTGAGAGCCAGATGAACTAATAAACACAGTCCAAATGTCAGAATCATAAGCGCAGAACCCGATTGCTGCAAAAGTGAGCCGCTAGCAGGTGTAAGCGAGCCTTGCCAGTAAAGATAGAGTGCGTATATGCCAAAGCTAAGCGCGGTGATTATCGTTGCGCTCCACAGAGCATCACTAAAGCTTGGATTCTTCTGAAACTTCGATGGTTTAATAGCGTGATCCCAGCTATACACAGCAAGTAGAAGCGGTGCTAGGAATATACCAAAAACCAAAATGTGCAGAGGATGAACAGAAATCGGCACACCAAATAATGTATCTGCCAGAACTGAAACAACCGTCAAAAAAGCAAGGGCTAGGGTTATAGCTACTTGCGCCGCGCTTGCACGTGCAATGGATTGTGAAGGGTGTATCGGCAGAAAATTATTTGTTCCTAAGGAACCTTCAATCCCTAAAGATCCAAGCAAAATCGTGTGGCCTGATAAATCGTTGCTGCTGATGTCGTTCGGATCAATTTTAACCGGTAATGTTGCGTAGGCGAGACCAATTGGTAAAAGCTGCTGCTGCTTCCAGCCTGCCGCAGTTTGGCTAAATCGTTCTTTGTCGGAATCACCGATTTTACGCACGTGGCCCAAATCCCAAATGTCATGGCTTACATCTAAAAGTGCGACCAGGTCTCCGTATAAAAAGGCAGAAGGCTGGCTGCTATTTCCAAACCAGCCAGTGTAAACGGCAACACCCTGTACGTTACTGAGCGTCCCGAATGTGTGCCATGCCGCAGTGCTATTATTGGGCGATAAAAACGGTTCCTGGCAAACTAAATTCGCTGCAATAGAAAATAAATCGGCATGTTCTTGCAGTACATGATCTTTAGGGGCAATGTAACCCTTTTTGCCGATCAAAAAGCGCTTTAGATGCAGTTTTTCTCGCGCTAAGACAAGCCGCATAGTTAAGCTCTGTGCAATTACGCCAAAAGGGATACCTGTGAGCAGCAGGGAAACTGCCAGCCCGATATGTAAGCTGTTCGAGGGATTTACCAAAAACACTAGTAGCGCAGAAACGACAGATACAACAAACAGTATTCGCAACTGACGTTTGGCCGCATGCCGCGCATCAATTGAACCCGTTAATTGTTCGAGCACGTATTGGTGTATTAATTTTTGTCCACCCATTTAGAGTCTGTCTCCAGAGTTCCTTTCTGCCAAAATACCCGTCTTTTTGGCTGCAAAGCCAGCACCAATCGTCGACGTAATAGTTATTACGCCTCCTCTTGTTACTAACTTTTCGCTCAAAAACCCACGCATTTTGCTCCTAAAAGTTACTCTGTAGTCAAACTCTTAAGCACTAGTATACGACAGAGACACCGTCATATATACTTATAGATATGAATAAGCAGGGAGCCATGCCAAAGAAATTGGCAATCATAGACGGTAAGTCTGTTTTTTATCGTGGCTACTATGCCATGCCCAACCTCTCTACCAAAGATGGCGTATCTACGGGTGGTGTCTACGGCTTTGCGGTTATGGCATTAGAGGTCATAAAGCGGTTAAAGCCAGATTATGTCTGCGTCGCCTGGGATAAACCAAAAACGAACATTAGAAAGCGCCTAGAACTTTACCCTGAGTACAAAGCTGGGCGCAAACCAGCACCAGCTGATTTTTATGAACAAATTCCACTGCTACACGAGCTGCTACAAGCCTTTGGCTGGCCACTTTATGAGCTAGATGATTATGAGGCTGATGACATTATGGGTACGCTGGCGGTCCAGGCTACCGAAGCAGGTATCGAAACGCAGCTGATAACGTCAGATTTGGATATGTTGCAGCTGGTCAATCCATTAGTCCATGTCTATGCGCTTAAAAAAGGGCTCAGTAATATAGAACTTTTCCGTCCCGAAACGTTTATTTTAAAATACGGTATTACACCTGAACAATTTTTGGATCTTAAGGCACTGAAAGGTGATAGTTCCGATAATATTCCGGGGGTACCAGGTATTGGCGAAAAGGGTGGAATAGAACTATTACAAGCTCACAAAACACTCGATGGAGTTTACGATAATCTCGCACTCATAAAAGAAAGCCTGCGTAAAAAGCTTGAAGCTGGCAAAGATTCGGCATACTTAAGTAAACAATTAGCTGCTATCTGGACAGATGCACCCATAAAACTTGATTTGAATGAAGTAGATGGCAGTAAATGCGCGCCAGAAGATGTGCTGGAAGTTTTAAAGCGCCTAGAATTCCGTACGTTAGTGCGTCAATTACCCGAAATAATGCGAGTTCCAGAGGTTTCAATGACAAGCTCATACGCGGGCACCGAAAGTTTGAAACCCGGCAAGACAATCATCATTGCTAGCGATAGTGCACTTGCTAAAATTCCAATCAAAGACGCAAAGCATGTTTTTATTCACAGCCGCGCCGCCGGAAAGCATGGCCAAAATCCCCAGCTCCTTATGTTGAGTCTTGATGGTTCCGAAACGTACGTGCTAGACCTATCCAAGCTTTCTCGGAAGGCACTGAGCGTGCAGCTTTCAAGTCTCAGCCCAGTAATTGGTTACGATACAAAATCCACACTCAAGATATTCCTTGAGCTCGGCCTGCCGTTACCAATCATCAAACACGACATTCTTATCGGAGCCTTCATGCTTAACTCAATCCGGCGTGAACAAACATTGAGTGAGCTAGCCGCCGCCGACATAGGTTATGAAGGCCCGAGCTTAGAAGATGTGCCGACAGATGAACTCACCGAACGAGCCAGCGATATTATCGCGATTATACGCGCACTATACGAGCAGCAAGCCAAAGATATTACAGCTATTCCTAAGATGCCAGAGCTCGCGGCCAATATTGAATGGCCAGTAATTCGCGTACTCGCAGAAATGGAATACGAAGGCATTCAGCTCGATACTACATATCTCGAGGCTATGTCGACCGAGCTTGCAGACCAGATTGGCGACGTCGAACAACAGATTTATGGCCACGCAGATTCAGAGTTCAATATAAGTAGTCCGGTTCAGTTGGCAGATGTTTTGTTTAACAAAATGCAAATGCCAACGCAGGGAATTAAAAAGGGCAAGACCGGCTACTCAACAGCCGCCAGTGAGTTAGATAAACTCCGTGGCAGCCACCCAGTCATCGATTTAATTACCGAATACCGTGAGTACACCAAACTCAAAAACACGTACGTCGATACGCTGCCATTAATGGTAGATAAAAAATCGCGCCTACATACCACATTTGCCCTGACGATTGCCCAAACAGGACGCTTAAGCAGCAACGATCCGAACTTGCAGAATATCCCAGTGCGTACCGACTTAGGCAGACGTATTCGGACCGCATTTATTGCCGGCAAGGGCAATGTGTTGGTCAGCGCAGACTATTCGCAGTTCGAGCTTCGCTTGGCTGCATACCTAGCGGACGATAAGGAACTGGTAGATTTGTTTAACCGTGATGTAGATATTC